>JAJYDH010000642.1 GCA_021777685.1 Planctomycetota bacterium
CCACGCCGACGACCTCGCTTCCGGAGCAACTGGGGGGCGTCCGGAACTGGGATTACCGCTACTGCTGGGTCCGCGACGCCACGTTCACGCTCTCGTCGCTGGCCAACGCCGGCTACCTGGAGGAGGCCGCCGCGTGGCGAGGCTGGCTCCATCGGGCGGTGGCCGGCACGCCGAACACCCTGCAAATCATGTACGCGCTCGACGGGACCCGGCGGCTCCCCGAGCTGGAATTGCCCTGGCTCCGGGGCTACGAGGGGGCGAAGCCAGTCCGGATCGGCAACGCGGCGGCCGAACAATTCCAGCTCGACGTCTTCGGCGAGCTGGCCTCGACCTTGTACGAGTGCCGACGGGCCGGCCTGGAGGCGACCGGCGAGGGGTGGGAGGTCGGTCGGGCCCTTTATGAGGAGCTGGAGAAGTTCTGGCGAGAGCCCGACGACGGGATCTGGGAGGTCCGAGGCCCCCGCCGACACTTCACCCACTCCAAGATGATGGCCTGGGTCGCCTTCGATCGCGCCGTCAAGGCGATCGAGACGTTCGGCCTGGAGGGGCCGGTCGACCGCTGGCGGGGCGTCCGCGACGAGATCCACGCCGAGGTCTGCCGCGAGGGCTTCAACGAGGAACGCGGGGCCTTCACCCAGTATTACGGCTCGGATCTGCTCGATTCGAGCCTGCTGATGATGGCGATGGTCGACTTCCTCCCCGCCAACGACCCCCGGGTCCGCGGGACGATCGAGGCGATCGGCCGCGAGCTGATGGCCGACGGCCTGGTCGCCCGCTACGCGACCCGCGAGGATGTCGACGGCCTGCCGCCCGGCGAGGGGCGGTTCCTCCCCTGCTCGTTCTGGTACGCCGACAACCTCAAGGCCCTCGGCCGAGAGGACGAGGCCCGCGCGATGTTCGAGCGGCTGATCGCCCTCGGCAACGACGTCGGCCTGCTCTCCGAGGAATACGACCCCGAGCACGGCCGGATGACCGGGAACTTCCCGCAGGCGTTCTCGCACGTCGCGCTGATCAACGCCGCCTTCAGCCTCGCCGGCCACCGGGGGCCGACCGACGGGCACGCCAAGGGCTGACAACCTTGCCGGACCTCGACGCCAACGCCTATGATGGGTCGCCGCCTCGGGGCGGGCGGGTCTGATCGGCCGGATCTTCGATTCGAAACATTTTCCGCGACCCTCTCCCTCTGGGTGAGGGTCGCGGACTGACGAGTCGCCGTCGGAATTGGCCCGTCCGGAACTCACCCGACCGGCGACGCCCCTCACCCCAACCCTCTCCCAGGGGGGAGAGGGGGCCAGAAAATGCCGGAAATCGAGGGTGGAGCGAGCGGACCGGAGGAAGATCGGCGATGGCGATGGCTCGGCAGACGTTCGGGATCGAGGGGCTGGATCGGATGCTGGGCGGCGGGCTCCTGCCCGGGACCCTCACGGTCCTGGCCGGCGCGACGGGCTCGGGCAAGACGCAGCTCGGCCTCCGGTGGGCCAACGCGGGGCTCGCGGCCGACGGCCGGCGCGGGGTCATCTGCGACCTCTCCAGCCGGGGGGACGCCCAGAACCACGAGGCCTACGCCCGCGACCAGTTCGGCTGGGACCTGACGGAGCACGTCCTCGACGGGCCGGTCGACCTCGCCCCGGTCTGGGATTTTGAGCGGCCGGTCGGCGATTACTTCCACCCGTTCGCCCGCTCGGGCCGTCGCGTCACCCGTCGCGACCTGGAGCCGGACGACTGGCACGCCTGGAAGTCGGACCTCGCCCGGGTTCTCCGAGGGTCGGCCGCCTATTTCTACTCGCAGTTCGTCCGGGGGTCGCGCAGGGTCGTCGTCGACGGGATCGAGCCGACCGAGCGGTTCGCCGAGTCGATTCAGTTCGAGTTCTTCGAATACCTCTACCAGCACGTCCTCCGCAAGGAGGACGAGTGGGCCGCTCGCGAGGTCTTCCGCGAGCTGTACCGGGCCAACGCCGAGAAGGTCCACGCCCACCGCTACGACCACAAGGCGATCGGCTGCCTCTACCTCTACACCACGCCCCACGTCCTGCTCGACGACCTGATGGCCCAGCCGATCGGCGAGGGGGACATCTTCTCCAACGCCAACACCATCATCTACATGGGTCGGACCAGGGAGGCGGGCCGGATGGGCCGGGCGCTCCACGTCGCCAAGCACCGGGGAAGCGCCGGGTCCGACGAGATTCATCCCTACCGGCTCACCGACCGGGGGATGGAGATCGACTGACGGCCGAGGGATCTCGGACTCGAAATCATCTCGGATTTCAAATCATTGATTTGAAATCTGAGATTTGAGATCCGAGATTTGAAATCCAGGCCCGTCCGGTTCAGGCGGCGCGGGGCTTCCGGCGTCGGGCGGCGACACCAATAATCTCGGATTTCAGATCAATGATCTGAAATCCGAGATCTGGAATCCAGGATTGACCCCCGTCCGGCTCACGAGGGGGGAGGGTTGGGGTGGGGGGGACGATGGACGCGGATTCGACCTTGGAATAACCCTGGGGCCCGGCCCCGAGGCTGGCCAGACGGCCTTCTTGACGCCATAATGTCACCGTTGGCCGAGTGCGTCCCCCCGGTACTTCAGGACCAGGTCGATCGCCATGGCCGAACCGCAGCACGTCGCGCCGACGCTCGAGCTGATCAGCCCGGTCCTCACCGGCCGGCTCTTCGAGCTGAACAAGGACCTGGTCCGGATCGGCCGCGATCCCGGCTCGGACATCGCGCTCAACCGCAAGGACGTCTCCTGGTCCCACGCGTGGATCTGCCGGAGGCCCGACGGCTTCTTCGTCGAGGACCGCGAGAGCCGCAACGGCACGATCCTCGACGGCGTCAAGATCGCGCCCAATGTCCCGTCCCCGCTCAAGGACGGGGCCCGGATCAGGATCTGCGACAACCTGCTGATCTTCCGCCGCGAGGCGGTCCGGGTCGACGACCGCGAGGGGGGCTCGACGATCCTCGGGACGCTCGACAACCTGTCGTCGATCGACGTCGTCTCCAGCGTCGGCCGGCCCGACGACGTGCTCCGCGCCGTCCTCGAGATCAACCGCAACCTCGGCGGCACGATCGAGCTGAACGAGGCCCTGGGCAAGACGCTCGACACCCTCTTCGCCATGTTCCGCGAGGCCGAGTCCGGCTTCATCGTCACACGCGAGGTCGACGGCGAGCTGAGCCCCCGGGCCATCCGCCACCGGGACGGCGGGCCCGACCAGCTCACCCTCAGCCAGACGGCGCTCGACCACGTCATGACCCGGGGGCAGGGGCTCCTGACGACCGACGCCCTCCCCGGCGCCGCCCGCGAGCCGGCGACTCGGACCGTCCTCTGCGTGCCGATGCTCGACCGCGCCGGCCAGCCGATCGGGATCATCCAGCTCGTCAGCCGGC
>JAJYDH010000643.1 GCA_021777685.1 Planctomycetota bacterium
CGTCGGCATCGCGGGTTTGGGATGGGCGCGGACGGCAATATCTGGAAAATGAGGTCGAACGACATCCCGATCGAATCCGGCGGGAGTCGTCATCGGCAAGGAGGCCGATCCCCATGTCCTCGATCCGTCGCGATCACGCCCACTCGCTCTTCCCGCCCAGTCTTGCCGCCTTCGATCAGGAGGGGGACCCTCGGGTCGTCCGGCGGGCGATGCTTTCGATCGTGGTGCCGGCCAGGGACGAGGCCGGGAACCTCCCCAAACTCGTCGAGGAGATCGTCCAGGCCTTCCGGCCCCTGGTGGCGCGTACTCGGGGGAGGAATCGGCTCGACGCGTTCGAGATCGTGGTGGTCGACGACGGTTCGAGCGACGGCTCGGCGGCCGTTCTCAAGCGGATGGCGGGCATCTATCCCGAGCTGGCGCCGGTGTTTCTGGCAAGCAGCGTGGGCCAGTCGGCGGCGACGTTCGCCGGGTTCCGGGCGGCCGAGGGCGACTGGGTCGGCGTGCTCGACGCGGACCTGCAGAACATCCCGGGCGACCTGGCGAGGCTCTGGGATGCCTTGCCCGGCTTCGACGCGGTCCTGGGCTGGCGGGCCACTCGCGAGGATTCCTGGGCGAGGCGCGTCGTCAGTCGGATCGCGAACCGGGTGCGCAATTCCGTGCTCGGCCAGTCGATCAGGGACACAGGTTGCTCGGTCCGGATCTTCCCCCGGGAGATGGCCTTGCGCCTGCCGGCGTTCCACGGGGCCCATCGGTTCTTCGGCCCGCTGCTGATCCGGGAGGGTTGTCGGATCGCCCAGGTGCCGGTCGGGCACCGTCCGAGGACGCGTGGGAAGTCGCATTACCACTTCGGCAATCGATCGGTCCGGGTGGTCGTCGACCTGCTCGGCGTCGCCTGGCTGCTCCGGCGGCCGGTCCGCTATGAGGTCGTCTCGCCGGAGTCCTCCCCTGCCCCATCGCCCTGGATTCGGGTCGCGGCCGGGTTCGAGGAGGGGCGATGACGGCTCCGGATTACTGGCAGGTCATCGGTTTCGCCGGCCAGGGGATCTTCACCGCGAGGTTCCTCGTCCAGTGGGCCGCGTCGGAGAAGAAGCGCGACTCGGTGATCCCGGTCGCGTTCTGGTGGCTGAGCATCCTGGGCGGTATCAACCTCCTGGCCTACTCAATCTACCGGCGCGACCCGGTGTTCATCCTCGGCCAGAGCATGGGGCTGGTCGTCTACGGGCGGAACCTGATGCTCGTGGCGAGGAAGAAGCGGCGGGAATTGCGGCGGGTCGCGAGACGAGCGGGAGGCACACCCACGCCGCGCCTGGCGAAGGCCGGCCATCCCGCCGGGTCGCCGAAGGTCTGAGATGGTAACGGGATATGGCCTCGACGGTCACTCCGGGGCGAGGCCCAGGAGCTGCTCGACGGCCAGGCCGATGTCGGGGGACCTCATCAGGGTCTCGCCCACGAGGATGGCGGAGACGCCGGCGGCCTCCAGCCGCTCGACGTCGGCGCGGGTCCGGATGCCGCTCTCGGAGACCAGGACGACCTCGGGGGGGACCTGGTCTCGGAGGCGGAGGGTCAGGTCGAGGTCGGTGGTGAAGTGGCGGAGGTCCCGGTTGTTGACCCCCACCAGGTCGGCCCCCGAGGCGAGGACCCTCGGCAGGTTGGCCGGGTCGTGGAACTCGACCAGGGCGGCCATCTTCCACTTCCGGGCGAGGGCCAGCAGGCTCGCCAGCCTCTCGTCGTCGAGGATCTCCGCGATCAAAAGGATGGCGTCGGCCCCGGCCATCCGGGCCTCGACGACCTGATACTCGTCAATCAGGAAGTCCTTGCGGAGCAAGGGGATAGCGACCGACGCCCTGATCCGGGCGAGGTACGACAGGTGCCCCTGGAAATACGGGGCGTCGGTCAGGACGCTCAGGCAGGCGGCGCCGTGGGCCTGGTACGTCCGGGCGATCGAGATCGGCTCGAAGTCGGCCCGGATCACCTTCGCCGAGGGGCTGGCCTTCTTGACCTCCGCGATGAGCTGGATCGGCCCCGGCCCGGCCAGGGCGGCCCGGAAGTCGCGGACCGGAGGGGCCTCGCTCGCCTGGGCCTCCAGCTCCTCGATCGGCAGCCTGACCCGGTTCGCCGCCACCTCCCGCCGCTTGGACTCGACGATCTCGTCCAGGATGGTGCGTGTCACGAGATTCCCCAAGTGATTGCCAGTAAAGCCGTTTGCGGGATGGTTCATCTTACCCGAACGATCCGCTCCTTGCGAGCCGATCCGAGATCGAGCGGCCGGAGCCTGGCAAAAACGAACCCAATATTGCTCAAAAACTCGGACCCATCGCCCCAACCGCCCCTCAAAACTCGGACCCAACACCTCACCGTTCCCATCTCACGCCCAGACGAAGCCAACTCGACCCGCCCTCGCTTCCGTTCCGAAATTCCCAGACGAACCCAACCTTGGCCGCCGCCTTTCGATGAAGACGAAGCCAAGATTCCGAAGAGTGACCGACCAACCATGCGGCACCACCATCATCTTGCCCGACCACGACCCGACGATCAACTCACGCCCGCCTCATGATATTCAGCCGAAGATGAGGAGTTCGAACACACAATCTCGCCCATCCCGGCCGGAATCCACAGGCCCCGACGCCCGTCCGGGTCGCGTCGGTGCTCCGGCATTTTGAAGACCAACCAGCAACTTATGTTGACTTGACATGGCAAAGTGGGCAAAAATGACCCTCGAAGACCTCAAAAAGCCGTCGAAATGGTCCGTTTTCGGGTCGAAGAGGGCGCATAATCGACCAAAATCGGTGGAAAACCGAGACTGGAAACCAGCTTTGCGAGGCAAACCAGGTTCTTCCACCCCCTCAGAATTGTTGAGCATCTCGCTGAAGATCTTGTCCAGACAACGCATTTCGCCCATCAAGCCTTGGCTGCCCATGTTCCGCTGCCAATCCTCCAAGCCGACGGAGGACGATCCGCCCGGCCCGACGAGAAGGATGAGCCCAGGTTTGGCGCCCGACTGCCCGGCCCGATTCGCGGCCGACTCGATGCCCGGACTGTCGATCTTGTCGAGGATGATTCGCGTCACGCGAAGATCCCCGACAGATCACCAGCAAGGCCGAGTCACGGACGTCCCGTCGGACCCCATCCGAGGCCCGCCTTGCGAGCCGATCCGGGGTGGCTCTGCCTCAAAACCTATATCGCCGAGTCGGCTTATGTGACACGGGGTGAGATGATGGAATTGGGGATCTGAAATCTCGGTAGGGATTACGCGGTTGACGGTTCAGAGCTATCTCGAATCGGAAAGACGGGCAATTCTGGTAGGGTGGGCACCGCCCACCATGCTGCCTCGCTCGTGGTGGGCGGTGCCCACCCTACCAGAATTGACCAATCCGAAGCCT
>JAJYDH010000644.1 GCA_021777685.1 Planctomycetota bacterium
CCCTCAAGGAGTTGCGGCAGCAGCAGGCCGACGCGAATGGCCCGCGAATCGGGTCCGAGTCGGACGCCATCCGGAAGCAGATCGAGAAGGCGGCTTCGTTTTTCCCCGCCGTGAACCTGGCCCCGGTCGCCCCGAAGCCGGCCGCCCCGACCCCCCCGGCCCTCCCGAAACCCGCCGCCCAGCCGGCCGCAAAGTCGACCAGGACGGTCTTCCCGGCCTGGAACCCGGTCTTCGAAGGCTCGGTCGACGTGCCGATCACCATCGGCCGGCCCCGCTGAGCCGGCCTCGGTCGTGATTTCAGATGCAGACGACGTCGTCGATCGCCGGTCCACGCGCCGGAATTCGCCGGGGACATATTTCGACCCGAAACCTCCACCTGGACGCTTGACCGAGCGCCTCGGACGGGTTTAGGATAAGGATGTTGTTCCTCGTGAATTAGCCACGCCCAGAACCGACCCCCGGCCGTTGCCGATCGGATTCGAGCGAGCCTCGCTCCTCGGGCCCGTTCGGTTGCATCGTCTCCCCGCCCTCCGATCCCGCCCGCTTGATCGCCCTCGGATCGGAGCCCGACGCGTCGGGGGTTCGCGGACCATCGTCCGCGACGGTGGGCCAGTCTTTCGGCCGTTTCCTCGGATCGCCGCGGAGGGAGAGCCTCGATGAGGATGAGCCAGAACCGGACCGGGACCAGCCGTCGGCCATGTTCGAAGCGTCGGGGGGCGTTCGGGCTCCTCGCCCTGGTCGTTTTGCTCCTCGCCGGGAACGCCGCGAGGGCCGGCGACGTCGAATTCAACCGCGATATCCGCCCGATCCTCCGCGAGACCTGCTTCCGGTGTCACGGCCCCGACAGCGGCTCCCGCAAGGCCGACCTCCGGCTCGACCAGCGCGACAAGGCCATCGAGGCCGGGGCGATCGTCCCGGGCAAGGTCGACGAGAGCGAGATCATCGCCCGGGTCTTCTCCGACGACCCCGAAGAGGTGATGCCCCCGCCCAAGTCGAAGCACTCCCTCGACGCCGCCCAGAAGGAGATGCTCAAGAAGTGGGTCGCCTCGGGCGCCGAGTACCAGCCCCACTGGGCATTCATCGCGCCGAAGAAGGGCGAGCCTCCCGCGGTCAAGGACGCGAACTGGTCGAAGAACCCGATCGACCGATTCCTGTTCGCCAAGATGGAGGAGAAGGGCCTCAAGCCCTCGCCCGAGGCCGATCGCCGGACCCTGGCCCGCCGCCTGAGCCTCGACCTCACCGGGCTCCCGCCGGCGCCGGCGGACGTCGAAGCCTTCGTCGGCGACCCGGCCCCCGACGCCTACGGGCGGTTCGTCGACAAGCTCATGGCCATGCCCGCCTACGGCGAGCACCGGGCCCGGACCTGGCTCGACGCCGCCCGCTACGGGGACACCCACGGCATCCACATCGACAACTATCGCGAAATCTGGTCGTACCGCCAGTGGGTCATCAAGGCGTTCAACGACAACATGCCGTTCGACCGGTTCACGATCGAGCAGCTCGCCGGGGACCTCCTGCCGAACCGGACCCTGGACCAGCAAGTCGCCTCCGGCTTCAACCGCTGCAACATCACGACCAGCGAAGGCGGCGCGATCAACGAGGAGTACCTGGTCCTGTACGACCGCGACCGGACCGAGACGGTCTCGCAGGTCTTCATGGGCCTGACCGCCGGCTGCGCCGTCTGCCACGACCACAAGTTCGACCCGCTCAGCCAGAAGGAATTCTACGAGCTGGCGGCGTTCTTCAACAACACGACCCAGAACGCCATGGACGGCAACGTCAAGGACACCCCGCCGATCGTCTTCGTGCCCGCCGAGGGGGACCGAGGGCGATGGGACGCCGTCCTCGCCGACCTGGCGGAGGCGAAGTCGCAACTGGACGCCCGCAAGCAATCCGCCCGGCCCGAGTTCGACAAGTGGCTCGCCGCCGCGACCCCGGAGACGCTCGGGGCGCTGATCCCGAAGGAGGCCCAGAAGGTCCGGATCGCCCTCGATGACCGCGACTCGACCGCCAAGAAGACCGTCGCCGGCGAGGTCGAGCTGGCCGACGTCGGCGACTTCGAGAAGGACCAGGCGTTCTCGGTCGGCCTCTGGGTCAAGCCCTCCCGCGCCAACCTCGCCGGGGCCCTCCTCTCCCGGATGGACGAGGGGGACAACTTCCGGGGCTGGGATATCTGGCTCGAAGGCGGCAAGATCGCCTCGCACATCATCCACAAGTGGGAGGATGACGCCCTCAAGGTCGTCTCCGACGGCACGCTGAAGCCGAACGTCTGGAACCACGTCCAGCTCGTCTACGACGGCTCGGGCAAGGCGTCGGGGGTCAGGATCTACCTCGATGGCAAGCTCCGGACCAACCGGGTCGACGTGGACAAGCTCAAGGGCTCGATCCGGACCAAGGTCCCCCTCAAGCTCGCCCAGCGGAGCGCCGGGTCGAAGGTCGAGGAGGCGATCTACCACGACCTCCGGCTGTTCTCGAAGGCCCTCCAGCCCGAGGAGGTCGAGCGGCTGGTCAACGCCTCCAGGACGGCCTACCTCCTCGCGAAGCCGGCCGACAAGCGGCCCGCCCCCGAGGTCGACGCGGTCTTCGGCTGGTACCTGAACACCCAGGACCCGGCCTCTCGCGAGATCGGGGCGAGGCTCGCGAAGCTGGAGGCAGAACAGGCCCAGATCAAGGCCCGCGGGACGATCGCCCACGTCATGCAGGAGAAGGCCGAGCCGGCGATGGCGTACGTCCTCTTCCGGGGCGACTACGACAAGCGGCGGGACGCCGTGAAGGCCGACACGCCCGACGTCCTCCCGCCCATGCCGTCGGACCTCCCCAGGAACCGGCTCGGCCTGGCGCAGTGGCTGGTCCGGCCCGAGCATCCGCTGACCGCCCGCGTGACCGTCAACCGGTTCTGGCAGGAGGTCTTCGGCACCGGCCTGGTCAAGTCGGCCGGCGACTTCGGCCTGACCGGCGAGCTTCCCAGCCACCCCGAGCTGCTCGACTGGCTGGCCGTCGAGTTCCGCGACACGAACTGGGACGTCAAGGGGTTGATCCGGCTGATCGTCACCTCGGCCGCCTACAAGCAGTCGGCGGCCAGCACGCCGGAGGCGGTCGAGAAGGACCCGCAGAACCGCTACCTGGCCCGGGGCCCCCGCTACCGGATGGACGCGGAGATGGTCCGCGACTACGCCCTGGCCGCGAGCGGGCTGCTCGTCCGGAAGATCGGCGGGCCGAGCGTCCGGCCCTACCAGCCCGAAGGGGTCTGGGAGGCGGTCGCGATGCCCGGCAGCGACACCCGGAACTACAAGCAGGACACCGGCGAGAACCTCTATCGCCGGAGCATGTACACCTTCTGGAAGCGGGCCGCGCCGCCCGCTTCGATGGACA
>JAJYDH010000645.1 GCA_021777685.1 Planctomycetota bacterium
GCCTCTTCAGCGACCTGATCGCGCTGGCGAGGGCCCGCCGGGTGCCCGCCTTCCTCGACACCTACGGCCCGGCGCTCGAATCGATCTGGGGCTTCTGGCCCGAGGCGATCCAGCTCAACCGTCGCGAGGCCGGCCTCCACCTCCGGAAGCCGAACCCCAGCGACGTCGACCTTGATCGATTGCTCAACGACTGGTCAAGGCACGGGGTCAAGGTCGCGGTGGTGACGGACGGCCCGGGAGCGGTCCTCGCCCGGATCGACGGCGAGACCTACCGGGCGACTCCGCCGGAGATCGACCCCGTCAACCCGATCGGCTCCGGAGACTGCCTCCTCGCCGGCCTGGTCGACGCCCGCCTCGCCGGCCTCGGGGCCGAGGATGTCCTCAAGAGGGCCGTCGCCGCCGCCGTCGCCAACGCCCTGGTCTGGGACGCCGGGGCGATCGACCTGGACGAGGTCCGCCGGGGGGAAGCGTCGGTCGTCATCGAGCGATGATCGGCCCGACCCATCGGGCAGGATCGCTGGCGCGTCGTCCCGCCCCGCCCCCTCGACCGCCCGCCCTCCCCTTGATCGAGGCCGGAGAAAAGAGGATCATCCGGTGACGTCGTTCGAGTGCGAGCGGGGCGGGCCTCGGCGGTCGTTAGGGGGTGCATCGATGGCGGTTCCTCACGACGACCGGGGCCTTCCGGGGGCGGTCACCAGGCGGGCGTTCCTGGTCGCCGGCGGGGTCGGATTCTGCGGGATGAGCCTGTCGGAGCCGTCGAGAGGCGCGGCGCCGGCGAGGAAGTCGGCCCGATCGACCATCCTGGTCTGGCTCAGCGGCGGCGCCTCGCACATCGACACCTGGGACATGAAGCCCGACGCGCCGGCCGAGTTTCGCGGCGAGTTCAAGCCGATCGCGACGACGAGCCCCGAGATCCGGCTCTGCGAGCACCTCCCGATGCTGGCGAGCCAGGCCCACCACCTCGCCGTCGTCCGGTCGCTCGGGCACTTCGGCCGAGGGACCGGCGACCACCACGCCGGCTACTACTACAACCTGACCGGGCGCGCGCCCGACCCGAGTTTCGCCGCCCTCCTGAACAACCGCACCCCTCGCGAGACCGACTTCCCGTTCATCGGCTCGGTCGTCGCCGCGAGGAGGCCGAAGCATCCGTATCTGCCGTCGGTCATCACCCTGCCCCAGAAGCCGGGGGCCCCGGAGTACACCCGACCGGGCCAGTTCTCGGCGATGCTCGGGGTTGAGCACGACCCCGTCTACCTGCTCGGCTCGCGCGAGAAGCCCGAGGAGTTCGCGTTGCCGACCCTGACCCTCTCGGGCGACGTCTCGGTCGCCCGGCTGGAGTCGCGCCGGGGCCTGCTGAGGTCGGTCGACGGCGCGATCCGGTCGCTCGAGGCGAGCCGCGCGGCCGACCTCTACTCTCGACAGCAGGGACGGGCGTTCGACCTGCTCGGCTCGTCCCGGACGAAGGCCGCATTCCAGCTCGCCGACGAGCCCGAGTCCGTCCGCGCCCGCTACGGTCGGACGGTCAACGGGATGAGCATGCTGCTGGCCCGTCGGCTGGTCGAGGCCGGGGTGCCGTTCGTCTCGGTCTTCTGGATGGAAGACCCCGCGCTCAACGCCCTGTGCAAGAGCGGCGGCGGCTGGGACACGCACGGCCACAACTTTCAGTGCCTCCGGGAGCGACTCCTCCCCGAGTTCGACCGTTCGTTTTCCGCGCTTGTCGAAGACCTCTCCGGGCGGGGCCTCCTTGAGCAGACGCTCGTGATGGTCAACAGCGAGATGGGGCGCAATCCCCGAGTCGGCGACGTCCGATCCGGCGGCAAGTCCGGCGCCGGGCGCGACCACTGGACGAACTGCATGTCGGTCCTGTTCGCCGGGGGCGGGATCAAGGGCGGCCGGTCCTACGGCTCGTCGGACCGCCTGGCGGCCTACCCCGCCGAGCACCCCGTCACCCCCGACGACGTGGCCGCCACCGTTTACCATGCGATGGGGATCGAGGCACTCACAGCCCTCGACCGGGAAGGCCGACCCTTCGAGTTGATGCCCGAGGGTCGGGCGATCCTGGACCTGTTCTGAAACGCCCGGCGACGCCCGGATCGGCGTTCCTCATCTAGAGTTGCGTCTGGGCGATCTCGATCGCCTTGAGCAGGCCGCTGGCCTTGTTGACGGTCTCGTCGTACTCGTCGCCCGGGACGCTGTCGTAGACGACTCCCCCCCCGGCCTGGACATAAGCAGTCTGGCCGACGAGGACGAGGGTCCGCAGCGCGATACAGGTGTCCATGTTGCCGGTGAAGTCGATGTAGCCGACGGCCCCGGCGTAAGGCCCTCGGCGCTGGGGCTCGACCTCGTCGATGATCTGCATGGCCCGGACCTTGGGGGCCCCGGAGACGGTCCCGGCGGGCAGGCCGGCGCGGAGCGCGTCGAAGGCGGTCTTCCCCTCGGCGAGCTTTCCGGTCACGTTCGAGGTGATATGCATGACGTGCGAGTACCGCTCGACCTTCATCAGGTCGGAGAGCTGCACCGAGGAGCTTTCGGCGACCCTACCCACGTCGTTCCGGCCGAGGTCGACCAGCATGATGTGCTCGGCGCGTTCCTTGGGGTCGGCCAGCAGTTCCTCGGCGAGCGCGCGGTCCTCGGCCTCGTCCTTCCCCCGGCGGCGGGTGCCGGCCAGCGGGCGGACGGTCACGGTCCCGTCCTCGACCCTCACCAGGATCTCCGGCGAGCTGCCGATGAGCTGGAAGTCTCCGAAGTTGAGGTAAAAAAGGAACGGGCTCGGGTTCACGACCCGGAGGACCCGGTAGATGTCGAACGCCTTCGCGGTCGTCTCGACTTTGAACCGCTGGCTGGGCACGACCTGGAAGATGTCGCCGGCCTTGATGTACTCCTGGCAGTGGCGGACGACGGCCTCGTAACCTTCCCTCGTGAAATTCGACTCGCGTTCGAGCCGGACCGGCCCGTCGGTGTCGATGTCGTCGAGGGGCAGGTCGGGGCCGGGCGCCGCCAGGCGGGCGACCAGATCGTCGACCCTGGCGGAGGCGTCGTCGTAGGCCGCCCGGGGGGCGACCCCGTCGCCGAGATGGGCGTGGGCGACGACCAGGACCGTCTTGCGGATGTGGTCGAAGAGGACCATCCGGTCGTAGAGCGCGAACGAGAGGTCGGGCAGGCCGCGGTCGTCGGGCGGGGCGTCGGGGAGCCGCTCGGTGTACCGGACGGCGTCGTAGGCGGCGTAGCCCACGGCGCCGCCGACGAACCGGGGGAGCCCCGGCATGTGGACGGCCCGGTATTTCGCGAGCAGCGCCTCCAGCTCGCGGAACGGGTCGTCCGACTCGGTCCAGGCGGCCGGGGAGGGCTCGCGAGGGTCGAAGACGC
>JAJYDH010000082.1 GCA_021777685.1 Planctomycetota bacterium
CTGCCTCCGCTCGGCTCGCCTCCGGTCGGGGCGCCCCCCGCGCTCGGCTCGCCGCCCGCCGGCCTGCCTCCGCTCAGCGTGCCGCCGGTCGGGGCGCCCCCCGCGCTCGGCTCGCCGCCCGCTCCCGACCTCCAGATCGCGCCCCCCTCGGCGTCCAGGCCCGAGCCGAGCCAGACGGTCGTGCCGCCGATGGGCGCGCCGGGGACGATGGGCGCGCCCGACCAGTTGCCCAGCCCGAATTGATCCGGCCGGATCTGAGATTTGAGACGGGAAATCAGGCTTGGTTCGCCCTGGAATTCGCATGATCGGGCCCCTGTCCGTCCTCTGGGAAGACGCTCACGGGCTGGCCGTCGCCAAGCCGGCCGGCCTGCTGACGCAGGGGCCGGCCGACGGTGAGGTCACGCTGGAGGCGATGGTCCGCCGCCATCTCCGGCCCGACGCCCCGGCCTCGGCCTATCTCGGGACGGTCCACCGGCTCGACCGGCCGGTCTCGGGCGTCGTCCTCTGGGCCAGGACGCCGAAGGCCGCCCGACGCTGGGCCGACCAGTTCGCGGCCCGGGAGGCCCGCAAGGAATACTGGGCGATCGTCGAAGGTGACTTCGGTTCGATCGGGAGTCCAGGCATCTGGGAGGACTGGCTCCTCGCTCCCGACGCCTTGGGCCGCGCGAGGGTGGCCGACCCCGGTTCTACCGGGGCCGTCCGTGCCGTGACCCGGTACGAGGTCGGCATCGGCCGGTCTGCCCCGGTTGGGTTCGTCTGGCTCAAGCTCCGGCCCGAGACGGGCCGGACGCACCAGCTCCGCGCCCAGTCGGCCGCCCGCGGGCTGCCGATCGTCGGGGACGGGACTTATGGAGCGACCCGGTCGTTCCCGGTCGGGATTGCCCTGCACGCGCGCTCGTTGGCGGTCGAACACCCGATCCGCCGGGCGCCGATGGTCGTGGAGGCCCCGCTCCCGGATTCGTGGCCCGGGTGGCTGTCGGGTTGATGGCCCGGCCGGCCGCTCAGTCGGCGCTGATGCCGACGACGCGGAGCTTGAGGGTCCCCTTGGGGATCGGGACCTCGACGACGTCGCCGATGTGCTTGCCGACGAGGGCCTGGCCGATCGGGCTGGTCAGGAGGATCTTGTTCTGGTCGTAGTCCTCCTCGCCGGGGCCGACCAGGATGAAGTCCTCCTCGTCGTCGAGGTCGAGATCGAGCACCTTGACCTTCGAGCCGAAGACGACCCGGTCGGTCGGCAAGGTGGACTTGTCGACGATCAGCGCCCGGGCGAGCTTCTCCTGGAGGTCGTCGATCTTGGCCTGGAGCATGCCCTGGGCCTCGACGGCGGCGTCGAACTCGGCATTCTCGGAGAGGTCGCCGAAGTCTCGAGCCGCGGCGATCTGCTCGGCGATCGAGGTCATCTCCTCGTTCTTCATCGAGTCGAGCTGGGCCTTGAGCTTCTCATAGCCGGTCTTCGACATCGGGATTCGATCTACGGACATCCCTTGCTGCTCCCCAAATCGGAATAGCGAGGACACGGGGCGAGGCCGTGCCGGGACGGGGCGACGTGACGATTGGAATTGGAGAGGGTGAAGATCCCTTCGAGCCCAGGTACGCAAACACCGCGGCGCCGGGACTTACGCCCGAGGCCGCGGTCCTCGTCGAGATCAAGCCTAGTCTTCCCCGCCTCTTGATGCAAGCCCAAGACGAATGCCGATCGCTTGCCCCCGCGGGCCCGGGTCGGCCGGCCGGCCGGGAGGGCCGTCGGGTCATTCGTGGCGGAGGGCCTCGATCGGGTCCATCATCGCCGCTCGGCGGGCCGGGTAGAGGCCGAAGAGGATGCCGATCCCGACCGAGATGCCGAACGCGAGGAAGACCGAGCTGCCGGTGACGACCGGCTCCTGGTCGGTGGCGAAGTATCGGAGGATCTCGGGGATGCCGATCCCGATGCAGACGCCCAGGACGCCGCCGACGCCGGAGAGGACGATGGTCTCGATCAGGAACTGCTGGGTGATGTCGCGGCGCTTGGCGCCGAGGGCCCGGCGGATGCCGATCTCCCGGGTCCGCTCGGTGACGGTCGCCAGCATGATGTTCATGATCCCGATCCCGCCGACCAGCAGCGAGATCGACGCGATCGTCCCGAGGATGATGCTGAACTGCCGGGCCGTGGCCTGCGCCTGCATGAGCAGGTCGTAGGGGACGACCATCGTCACGTCCTTCTTGGGGTGCTTCGGCTCCACCGCCGCCTCGATGATCGGGGCCGAGGCCCTGACCTCGTCGATGGCGTGGACTTGCAGGGTGATCTGCGAGAGCTGCGTCTCCTCGACCGAGAACGACCCCGGCCGGCTGTCGACCAGCCGCTCGCCGAACCGGAGCTTGCAGGTGTTCAGCGGGATGTAGACGTCCTTGTTGAAGTCCTGCGACGAGAGGCTCCCGCCGATCCCGGCCGATTGCGCCCGCTCGCGGGTCACGCCGACGACCGTGTAATAGTCCGAGCCGAGCTTGACCGACTGGCCGATCGGGTCCTCGAAGGGGAAGAGTGTCTTGGCCGTCTCCGAGGCGAGCACGGCGAAGTTCTCGTACCGGGCGTTGTCGGAGGCGGTGAGGAACCGCCCGCGGGCGATCTCCAGGCGGTTGAAGTCGGCGTAGTCCTCGGTCGTGCCGACCACCCGGCCGTCGAGGGAGCGGCTCAGGTAGCGGACCTGCTTGCGGATCTCGCGGATCGGCAGCGCCTTCTTGATGGTCGGGACGGTGGCCAGGAGCCGGTCGTAATCCTCATACTTCAGCCCGTAATTGAGGACCATCCGCCGGCCACCGCCGGTGGACTGGGACTCCTCGGACGGCTTGACCGACCGGTAGATGATGTTGGTCGCCCCCAGCTCGGCGAACTGCCGCTGGGCCTTGCGGCTCGACCCCTCGCCGACGGCCAGCATCGAGATCACGGCCGCCACGCCGAAGACGATGCCCAGCACCGTCAGTCCGGAGCGGAGCTTGTGGAGCAACAGGCTCTTCATGCCGAGCTTCAGGCTGCGCCAGGTCCGTCGCATGGTCGTCGGTCTCTCCGAAAGCGGTCGCCGGGGTCGGGCACGGTCGGGGTCGGGGCGGGGAATTCAGACTCAAGATTTCAGATCTGAGATTTCAGATCTGAGATTTCAGATCTGAGATTTCAGATCCCGGATCGGCGAGCGGGGCTCATCCCGCCGAGGTGATGGCCTCTTCCTGGGCCTGGAGCATCCGGGGGCTGGGCCCGTCCTGGAAGATCTGGCCGTCCTTCATCCGGATGATCCGCTTGGCATGCTCGGCGATGTCTTCCTCGTGCGTCACCATGATGATGGTCTTGCCGGCGTCGTTGAGGCGGCCGAGCATGTCCATGATCTCCTCGCTGGTGGCGCTGTCGAGGTTGCCGGTCGCCTCGTCGGCGAGGATGATGTAGGGGTCGTTGATGAGCGACCGGGCGATCGCCACGCGCTGCTGCTGGCCGCCGGAGAGCTGGGTGGGCCGGTGATCGAGCCGCTCGGAGAGGCCGACCATCCGGGCCAGGTCGATGGTCCGCTGCTGCTGCTCCTCGGTGATCTCGCCGCTTCCCTGATACGTCAGCGGGAGCTGAATGTTCTCGACGACGGTGTACTGCTGGATCAGGTTGTACGACTGGAAGATGAAGCCGATGTATCGGCTGCGGACCTCGGAGAGCTCGTCGTCGTCGAGCTGCGCGACGTCCCGCCCGCCGAGGAAGTAGCCGCCGCTGGTCGGCCGGTCGAGGCACCCGAGCAGGTTGAGCATGGTGCTCTTGCCCGAGCCCGACGTCCCCATGATGGCGACGTATTCGCCCTGGTGAAAGTCGACCGTGACGCCCTTGAGGGCGTGGACGGTGATGGTCTGCTCTCCGCCTCGGCGGCCTCCCAGGAGGCCGCCTCCGGCGGGTGCATGGCCCATCACGTACTGCTTGCGGACGTCCTGGATCCGGACGATCGGCATCCCCGAGTGGTTCAGATTCACAGCCCAGGTCCCCCCGGCCCGCCGCCCCCGGGGCCGCCACCGCCGCCGCCGGGGCCACCCCGACCGCCGCCGTTCTTCATCCGTTCGAGCATCATGTCGATCCGCTCGGCCGGGATGCCCTTTTCTTCGAGGATCTTGCGCTGCTCCTCAACGGGAGCGGCCATGAACTTGGCCCGGTCCTCGGGGGAGGGGAACATGCCACCCACCCCGCCGCCGGCGCCCCGCTTCTTCTTGGCCGCCTTGGGGTCGCCCGCCGCTCCCGCGCCGGCCGCGGCGCCCTTGGGCGCGGCGCCCTTGGCGCCGGGGTCGCCGCCGAAGTCCTTCTTGGCGGCGTCCTTGGCGGCGTTGTTGAAGGCCTCGTTCCGCTCCTCGCTGGTGAGCAAGGAGACGGGGGTCATCGCGACGGTGTCGCCGCTCTTGAGGCCGCTCTTGACCTCGACGTGCTGGTCGTTGGAGATCCCCAGGGCGATCTCGACCCGGCGGAAGCCGTCGCCTTCCTTGACGAAGACCGAGTCCTTGTTCCTGTACTGGAGGATCGACTGGACTGGGACGCTGAGGACGTCGTCCAGCTCGGTGACGAGGATCTCGACCTGCGCCGTCATGCCGGGCCGGAGGTTGAGCCGGCCATAGTCCCCCTCCAGGGCGACGAAGGTGGTGTAGACCTTGATGTCGGAGCTGAACGAGTTGGTGGCGTCGGCCATCGGGGCGACGCTGGCGACCTGGCCCTTGAGGGTCTCGTTGGCGGCGGCGTCGACCCGGATCAGCGAGCGGAGGCCGGGCTTGATCCGGTCGACCATCGACTCGTGGACCTTGGTGTTGACCCGCATCTTGGAGGTGTCGGGCAGGCTGAAGATCTTCTGTCGCTCGCGGACCGCGGCCCCCTCCTCGATCACGACCTGGGTCTGGCCGCCGCCCCGGCTCGGCTCGTTGGCGTAGACCACGATCCCCTCGGCGGGGGCCTTGAGCGTGCACTTCTCGATCTGCCGCTCGAGCTTCTTCTCCTTGGTCTGCTCCAGGGTCAGGCTCGACTGCTTGGACAGCTCGTCGGCCTTGGCCTTCTCGACGTCGCTGGAGAGCGACTTGATCTGCTTGTCCTTGGTGTACTTCTCGAGGACGTCGAGCTGCATCTGGGCCTGCTCGAGGTCGAAGTCGGCCTGCTGCTTGGTGAGCTGGTCGGCGATGTTGGTCGCCTTGGAGACGTAACCCTTGGCGAACATCAGGGTCGACCACTGGAGGCGGTCGATGGCCCGCTCGCGGTCGGACTCGGCCAGCTTGATCTGGCCCTGGTAGGTCGCCTTGTCCTGGAGGTAGATCCCCTGGATGTACTCCTTGACGGCATACTCGGCGACCTCGCGGACGAGCTTGGCCTGCTTGTACGAGGCGTCGGCCTGCTGGGTGGTGATCTTCTGGTTGATCAGCGCGTCGCGGAGGGCGGCCGAGTCGAGCTCGGCGACGATGTCGCCCTCCTTCACCTTCGTGCCCTCGGGCTTGATCATGATGATGGTCGTGCCGCCCTCGACCTCGCAGAGCACGTCCTTGTTGGCGGAGCTTTCGAGATTCCCCTTCTCCTTGACGATCACCGCGAGCTTGCCCGGCCTGATGACGGTGGTGATCACGTCCGACTTGGTGGACGCGAACAGCGTGCTCATCAGCGGCCTCTGGACCCCCGGGATCGGCAGGACGACCAGGGCGACGGCCCCGGCCGCGACCAGCGCCAGGCCGAGCAGCTTAATTGCGCCCGACGGCCGACGACGGCGCGCCGGACCGAGCGACGGCAGGTCGCCCTTGGCGGTCGATGGCGACGTCGGCGGCGCGGCCTGTCCGGTCTGGAGGGAAAATCTCATCGAAGGCCTCCCATTCGTCAAAGGGCAAGATGCCGAGGTCGCGGTAGACCTGGAGACGGTAGAGCTGATACTGATACCAGAGCGTCACCAGGAGGTTCTCGTTGGTGATCACGGCGGTCTGGGCGTTGATCAGGTTGACGGTATTCACCGCGTTCTGGGAGCCGACGTTGGGCTGCGGCGGGGCGATGATCTGCTCGAACGCCTGGTCCTTGACGCGCACGCTCAGCACCAGGTTCCGCTGGACGATCTGGTATTGCAAGTACAGCAGCTGCATCTGGCGGATCTCGTTGCGGAGCTGATACTTGATGAAGTCCTCGGTGTTCTGGAGGGTCCGGCGCTGCCGCTGGTAGTTGATCAGGGCCGTCCGGAAGCTGTTCCGTTCGGCGACGCGGACCAGGGGCAGCTCGGCGTTGATGACGAGCGAGAACTCCTTGGCCTGGTCGACGAAGCCGAAGGGGTTGTTGGTGGTCGGCGGGGTGATGAACTGGTTGGTGACCGCGACGTTCAGGACGCCCTTGAGGGCGTTGGCCGTGACGCGGATTTGCCTCCACGTATCATACAACTGGGCTCGGGCGTTCATCAAGTCGAGGCGGTTTTCCAGCGCCACCCGCTCGGACGTCACGAGCAGATCTTCCAGGCCGCGGGAGTCGGGCTGGGCGAAGACCTCATGGTAGGACCGCCCGTCGAGCACCAGGTCCTCCAGCTTTGGCAGCCTGGCGACGATCACGTCGAGCTGGTCCAGCTCGCGCCTCGGGCTGAGCGACCAGCGGTCGATCTCCTCGAAGACCCCCTTGAAGCCGCGGGTCCTGGCCCGGTCGATGATGAGCGGGACGTCGGGCGGCATACCGAGCTGGATCTTGAACGAGTCCAGGTCGTTGCGGTAGGTCGTCTGCGATCCGATGAGCGTCTGCCGGGCGTTCTGCACCTGCTGGTTGATCTGGTCGAGCTGGAGCTGGGTCAGGCCCGAGGACTCGCCGTTGATCAGCTCCTTGTAGACCAGGGCGAAGCGCTCGAAGACCGAGAGGTTCTTGACGTTGTTCTCGACGAGCATGACGTCCTCGACGACGTTGAGGAATCCGGTCGTCGGGTCGCTGTTGCCGGAGCCGGCAGAGAAGCCGCCGGTGGTGACGTTGGTGCCGAACTGGATTTGCGTGCCGCCCGTCAGGGTCGTGACGACGAACTGCTGGCGGAACTGGGCGAAGCTCCGGACCGAATAGAGCAGGTTGCGCTCGGCCTGCGTCAGGGCCTCCAGCGTCACGGCCCGGCCGCCGCCGCGGAGGAACGGCACGATCGCCTGGAACGGCAGATAGGAGTGGACCGTCGGCTGCATCGGGTTCTTGCCGACGAAGTTGAAGACGAGCTGGTTGGCGAACGACGCCACGACCTTGGCGCCGTTGTCGAACAGCTTGCCGACGCCGGCGACCGTCCCGTAATTGAGCGTCGAGATCTGCGAGCCGGTCCCCCGCGTGTTATAGAGGAAGCTGTTGGACGGGATCTGGGTCGGCAGGGTGCCGCCGCCGACGCCCCCGCCGGCCCCCGCCCCGCCGACCCCCGTGGTGGGCGAGAGCCCCGCGACGAACTGGGGGCCGAACGAGAACCGCTGGAGCGTGACCGGCAGGGCGTTGAGGTACATGTTCTCCAGCTGGAACTGATAGACCCGGCTGTTCATGATGGCGAGCTGGAACGCCTTCTCCATCGTCAGGAGGTAGGGCCGGCTGTTGGCGGGCAGGCCGCCGGCGATCGCCTCGTCCATCTGGATGTTCTCGGGGATGAACATCGAGGCGAGCTTGGAGGAGATCTCCTCGGCCTGGCGGAACTGGTCGGGGGTCTGTCCCGGGGGGGGGGCGACGGGCTTGGAGAGGTCGTCGTCGAGCGGCCGGGGGTCGCCGGGCAGTCGGGGCGTCTGGAGCGGGTCGCTCCGGGGCGTGGTGGTCGGGTCCTGGGGCGGGACCGCCGGCGTCGATGGCGTTTGCGTGGGCATTGGTCCCGCGGGGTCTTGCATCGCGGCCCGCCGCACGCCGTCGTCCTTCACGCCGGCCTTCACCGGGGCCGGTCGAGGCGCCGGGACCTGGCGGTTGGCGGGGGCCGTCGCGGAGCTGGCCGCAAGGGAAGTCGGCGACATCCCCGGTCGCTTCGTCCCGGAATTCGCGGCGGATGGCGGGACGCCGGCGGTCGGGGGCGACCCGGCCGGGGGCGTGCCGGGCCGGAACGGGCCGGGTTCGATCGCCGGCGGGGGCGGCAGGGCCGGGCCGGGCGCCGCCGCGGGGGCCTGCCTGGGCGGGGGCGACTGGTAGCGTTGCTCGTCCTCCAGCAGCTTCAGGTAGCCGGTCCCCTCCACGGGCATGATCATCCGGTGCTCGGGCCACTGGGGGACGGGCGAGAGCGACTGGGCCGCCATGTCGTCCGGCGGCGCGGGGGGCCTGTCCGGGTCATACGGGTCGGCGAACCGGGCGAGCGCGGGCGGGTCGACCGAGAAGACGTCGAGCCGGTAGCGCGGGTCGCGGCTCTTCTCGAAGACCGCCTCGGTGACGTCCTGATTGGCCCATTCGCGGTAGAATTCGCGGCCGCACCCGGACGACAGCCCGAACGCCAGAAGGGCGATCGCGACGGTCCGGCGGGGCCGTCGTCGTTCTCCGGGTCGATGTGACGAGGCGGCGCGTGTCTTCATGACAATATGACCTCGGTATTGCCCCCGGGCCGGCGTCTGCCAGGCGCCCCGGTCCGGCGGCGTTCGATATCTGCGGTGGGACGATCGGGGGCCTCCGGCCCGGCCCGGACGCCTGACGGCGTCGGGCTCAGAGGGTTGGGGCCGGCGCCCTTCACACGATCTGGGGTATCGGTCGCGCCGGACGCGCCGGATGAGCCGAAATGGAGGGTCGTCCGGGCGGGCTTTTCCGGGGCGATCGCACGGCTTTGTGTGAAGTCAAGGCCGGTTTCGGGTCGAACTAGACCCTGGGAATGGATTCCCTCGGCGGCGAAGGAGTCGCGCCGGGCTGGCCTGGGGCGGTAGGGCAGGGAGGCCCGGCCCCGAGGGATTCCGGCCGCGGGCGGGGGGCTCGTCCCCCTTTCGGCGGCGGCGATCTGAGGCTTGGAGGAGGGATACTCCGATGCGTTTGGGCAAACACCGGCCCGGTCCGTCGTCGACACGGCGGCGATGGGCATATCTGCCGGCGGGCGACACGCTCGAAGAGCGACGCCTGCTCTCGGCGGCGGTCGACCTGGCGACCACTCAGTCGTCGAACCTCGGCGTCCAGTTCATCGGGAAGGGCGTCTACGCCGGCTATACCGTCACCGACGTCGGCAACACGACGGGCAGCGGCTATGATGACTTCGTCGTGGCCGCCCCCGGGCTCGCGGCCCCGACCACCGGCGCCCCGACCTTCACCGGGACCAGCACGGTCTACCTGGTCTTCGGGTCGAAGCAGGTCAACGTGAGCTCCTTCTCCTCCACGAACTGGCTCCAGCTCGCCCCGGGGCAGCGGGGCGCCGACCTGGCGCAGCTCGGCACGCTCGGCACGCCCCCGGCGATCGCCCAGGTGAACCCGACGATCGCCCAGCCGGCCCCGCCGGCGGTCCCGATCACCGGATATAACTTCGACGGCCTGACCTTCACGACAGGCACGACGGCGAACTCGGGCCTGGGCTTCTCCGTCGCCGCGCTGGGCGATATCAACGGCGACGGCCTCAACGACTTCGCCATCGGCGCCCCGAACGAGGCCGGTGGGGGCGCGGTCTACATCATCTATGGGAGCGCGGGGCTGACCTCGATCCCGATCGCCAGCAAGTCGATCAACCTCGACTCGACCGCCGGGCAGGCCGTCCTCTCCGGGGTGGGCCGGGGAGATCTGAAGTTCGTCGGCTCCAGCCTGCCGGGGACGCCGGGCGCCCAGGGGAACCAGGTCGGCTATTCGGTGGCCGGGCTGGGGAATTTCCTCAACCCGGGCACCATCGGGCTCGCCGGGACCCTGGGCTATGACATCGCGATCGGCGTCCCGGGCCTGAACTCGGACACTGGCGCCGTGTTCGCCCTCTCCGGCAACCGGCTCACCTCGCTCGTCTCCGGCTCGACCACGGACCTCAGCACGACGCTCGGGACCACCGGCTACGCGAACGAGTATACCGGGATCAACGTGGGGGATCGCGTCGGCGCCTCGGTCGCCTCCGGCGGCAACTTCGACGGGGCCAGGACGACGACGGGGAACCTCACCGTCGACGACCTCCTGATCGGCGCGCCCGGCGTCGGCTCGGGGACGGGGGCCGCTTATCTCGTCTACGGCATCCAGAATACCGTCAACAACATCCTGCCGGCGACATCGACGCTCGGCCAGGTGGTGTCCCTGAGCCAGCTCGCTCTGGCGCCGGCCACGATCCCACCGTTCAACAACCCGCTCCAGGGGCTGGTCTTCTCCGGCGGCCCGACCAACCTGTTCGGCTTCTCGGTCTCCTCGGCCGGCGACTTCAACGGTGACGGCTACGGCGACATCATCATCGGGGCCCCCTCGGGCGCCGGCTCGGCCTCGATCTACTACGGCCAGGGTCCGCTCTCGAATCGGTACACCGGCAATTACGGGGCCTCGGCGATCCCGCCGCTCAACCCGGTCGGCACCGTGCCCGCGCTCCCGCTCCCGCTGATCTTCACCGGCGCCCCCGCCCTCAGCCCGACCCCCACCATCCCGGGCGACCTGGTCGGCTTCTCGGTCTCCTACGTGGGCGACATCCCCGGCGAGGGGATCAACGGCGTGCTCATCGGGGCCCCCGGGTCGAACAACGGCGCCGGCGAGGCCTACGTCGTCCCGGGCAACTACGCGTCGACCGGCACCCCGGCCGCGCCCAATGCCGCGTTCCCCAGCCAGGTGGCGCTCGCCACCGCCATCGGCAACCCGACCTACGCCATCCTCCCGCTGGTCCTCACCGGCTCGACCGCCGGGGGCCCGGCCTACCTCGGCACGTCTGTCTCGGGCCGCCAGTTCTTCCTCCCGACCCAGGCGGCGACGGTCGACGCCGACAAGATCCCCGACGTCTTCGTGGGCGCGCCGGGCTTCTCCTTCACCGCGCCGAACGCCAACACTCCCGGCCGCGTCATGGCCGGGGCCGGCTTCGCGCTCCAAGGGGCCTTCCTCCCGGTCGGCATCCCCAACAACGTCCTGCTCACCTCGGCGGGGGTCAACTCCAACAACCCGACGGGGACCTACACCCTGACGGCGACCGGCTCGGCCACCTTCTACATCTTCAGCACCGCGGCCACGGGCACCACCCCGGCCTTCGACCCGACCGTCGACCTGACCAGCCCGATCACGCTGACGATCAACGGCGTGACGTTCACGAACATCACGCTCACCAAGGGCAAGGACTCGACGGGCGCCAACGACGTCTCCTTCGCCCTGACCGCCGCCCAGGTCGCCTCGCTCGGCCTGGTCGGGGGCTCGACGGCGACGATCTCCATCCGGGGCACGACGAACGCCGCCGGCGGTAGCGCCGTGTTCGTCGCCAAGGCCGCGGGCGTGACCGTGACCGCCGGAGGAGGCGGCGGCGGCGGCGGCGGGGCCGGGATCGCCGGGCCGACCGCCCTGACCATCCTAGCCCCGCCGATCTTCACCGGGCTCTATGCCGGCCAGCCCTACCCGCCGGTCTCTCAGCTCGAGCACCTGACCACCTACCAGCCGATCCCGGTGACGATCGCCTACCAGCAATTCCTGGCCCAGCCCGGCTTCCTCGCCCGCGAGGAGGTCTATCACCACCCGAGCAAGGCGAAGGGGGCCCACCAGGCCCCGAGAGGCTCGGTCCTCTACGTCGCCGCCATCGGCTACAAGAGCGAGAACAAGTACTCCAAGAAGAACACCCTGCCCCACGCGACCCTGAGCAGGAGCAAGTTCACCTACGGCAAGTCGATCACCTTCACCCACAAGGTCAAGGTCATCCCGAGGAGCCAGCAGACCGAGACGTTCTCCGCCTGACCGGCCGCCTCGGAGGTCGAATCGCGCGGCCGGCCGCCCTCGCCCCTCTCGGGCGAAGGGCGGCCGGCCCGCGCCTCAGAGCTGGCCGGCCAGGCGGGTCGCCAGCCGTTCGAGCGCCGGGCTCCGGTCCATCCGGTCGAGGTGGACATTGATGAGGCTGAAGCTCTCCAGATTCGCCAGCGCCGCGTCGAGCGCGGCGTCGAGTTCCCCCTCGGTCCGGACTTCCAGCCCCAGGCCGGTGCCGAGGACCTCGGGGATCTTGTGGAACTTCCACTCGTGGACGTCGTTGAACGACCCTTCGAGGATGAACCGCTCGGTCGTGTAGCCGTGGTTGTTGAGCACGATCACGATCGGGTTCAGCCCGTGCCGGGCGACCGTCGAGAGCTCCATCCCGGTCATCTGGAACGCCCCGTCGCCGACGATCACCAGCGCCCGGTGGCCGCGATTGGCCATCCCGGCGCCGACCGAGGCCGGCACGGCGAAGCCCATCGACGTGTAATAGGCCGGGCTGATGAACTCGGTCCGCCGGGTCATGTGCAGGTCGGCCGCGCCGAAGAGCGAGTCGCCGATGTCGGCGATCACGACCATGTCCTCGCCGAGCATCCGGTCGAGCCGGGCGAACAGCCGGGCCGAGGTCATCGGCGCGTCCGGGACGGCCTTCCAGGGCGCCGCGACCCCCGGCCTCGGGAGCGGGGCCGGCGGCCCGGCCGGCGTCAGCCGCCGGGCGATCAGGCCGCGGACGAAGTCGTCGAGCCGGACGTCACGGTAGTGGTGGTGCCTGATCCGCAGGTCCTCGCTCGTCGCGTCGATGCACCGGGCGGGGTCGAGCTTGGCCGTGAAGATCCCCAGGTTGATGTCGGTCAGGAAGCAGCCGAGCATCAGCAGGCAGTCGGCCTCCTCGACGCGCTCGGCGACCTCGGCGCGGCCCATCGCCCCCTCGTAGACGCCGACGAACAGCGGGTGCCCCTCCGAGACCACGCTCTTGCCCAGGATCGTGGTCGCGATCGGCAGGCCCGTCCCCTCGGCCAGGGCGATCAGGTCGTCCTGGAGGCCGTACCGGTGGACCTCGACGTCGGCCAGGATCATCGGCCGCTTCGCCGCCATCAGCAGAGCCGAGGCCTCGTCGAGCGCCTCGCCGAGGGCGTCGGGGTCGCTCGGCGGCAGGCCGACGACCCCCCGGTGGGGCACCACGGGCGCGGCCATGACCAGGTCGCGGGGGATCTCCAGGTAGACCGGCCGCTTGTACCGCAGGGCCGCGCCGAGCACCCGGTCGATCTCGGCGAAGGCCGTCAGCGGGTCGTCGAGCACCGCCGAGGCCACCGTGATCTTCTCGAACACCTCGAACTGGGTCGAGAAGTCCTTGACCTTGTGGTGGAGCAGGGGGTTCCGCTCGCGCTCGGACATCCCGGGCGAGCCGCTCAGGACGACCACCGGCGACTTCTCGGCGAAGGCGCCGGCCACGCTGTTGGCCGTGCTCAGGCCGCCCACGCAGTAGGTCACGCAGACGCACCCCAGCCCCTTGATCCGGGCGTAGGCGTCGGCCGCGAACCCCGCGCCGTCCTCGCGGGTCATGCCGACGAGCTGGATCGGGCTCTCCTCCAGCAGCTTGTAGAGGGTCAGGACGTAGTCGCCCGGGATGCCGAAGACGTGGTCGACGCCCATCGCGTGCAGCCGGTCGATCAGATATCGGCCGATCGAGCTGGCGGCGGGGGGCGCCGGGGGCGACCCGTCACGGGCCGGCGTCGAGGTCGGAGCGGTCGGGGTGGCCATCGTCGAGATCCTCCCTGGTCGGCCCCGGCCCGAGCCGGCCCCGGGGCCCGTCCCAGCGGACCAGGGGACCTCGGGCGTCTCGGGGCAGCGGCCGAGCATAGACATAGACCCACGCAACACGGCCCGCCGCCGTCAGGGCCGAGGCCCGGCGGTACAGGCCCTCGTCGACGCCTTCATAGGGGTCGAGCCGGTCGCGAAGCTCGGGCTCCTCGACCGGCCGGACGAACCCCTCGACCCACCCCGCCGTCGGGTCGTCCAGGTCGACCAGTGCGGGATATGGCCCGAGGTCGAACAGCCGGCCCCGGACCGAGTCGGCCGACCATCCCCGGGGGACGCCGGCCCCGGCGTCGGGCGGGGCCAGGGTCCCGTAGGCGAACAGCAATCGGGGCTCGTGAGGGTCGATCGCGGCGTCTCCGTTCCGGGCCGGGTCGGCCCGGCCTCTATCGCAATTCTACGCCAAGGGGACCCCTCGGGGAGGAGCCACCCCGGAATCGATCCCCGAGGCCCACGTCGGCCCTTCCGGGATGCGGTCGGTTCGGAGACCTCAACGCGATGTCCTCATCTCGCATCATCGGCCGGCGCGGCGTTGATTGCATGCATCCATTGATGGTCGGCGGCATGGTCATGCTTAGGATTCATACACGAGGGATGGCAACCCGGCCGGATGATCCCGCGAAAGGTCGAGGCTGAACCGCCATCCCCGCCCGCCCGAGTCCCGCCACGACCCATGTCGAACACGAGAGCCCCCATGAACCTTCGACCTCGCCCGCTCGCCGCCCTGATCGTCCCGGTCCTGGTCTCTGTGCTCGCCCCGCCCGCCCGGGCCGGGATGGTCGTGGACATCAACACCGACGCGAAGGGGGGCGTCGGCCAGCTCGCCGCGGTGACGTGGACCTTCGCCGGGCAGTCCGAGTACGGCCTGGCCGGGACCTTGACGACCACCCTGGCGGGCGGGACCCCGTTCGACACCTACTGCGTCGACCTCTACGATACCACTTACGTCGGCAACGGCGGGTCCAACTGGTCGGCCGAGATCCAGCCCGTCGTCGGCGCATTCGCCGGGAACCCCGCCGGCAATCCGACCGGCGGCAACGGCGGCGCGATCGCCTACCTTTACTCCCAGTTCGCCGCCTCCGTCTCCACCGGAATCCAGGGCGCGGCGCTCCAGATCGCTATCTGGAAGGTAGAGTACGACGACAGCGGGAACCTCGCGACCGGGAACTTCCGGTTCGCCGACTCGGCCGACCTGAATTCGGTCCAGCACCTCGTCTACGCCCAGGCGACCGCCTTTCTCGCCGGCTTCGACGGGACTCAGACCAGCGACAACGCCACCTTCCTGATGGCGACGTCGCACCCCAACGCCCTCTATCAGGATCTGGTCGGTCCCGCGATCATTCCCGGCGTGGTGCTGCCCAACACCGCCGCGGTGCCCGAGCCGGCCTCGGTCGTCCTGATGCTCTCCGGGCTGGGAGCGGTCGCCCTAACCTCCCGGCGTCGCCACGCCTCTCGTGGCGCCTGATCCAGTTCATCGGCCATCGATCATCGAGGCCGGGCAAAATCAACGACGGCCGTCCCGAGCATTCGGGACGGCCGTTTGTGCTTGTATCTGAGATCTCGGATCTGAGATTTCAGATCTGAGATCTCGGATCTGAGATTTCAGATCTGGGATTCCAGATCTGAGATTTCAGATCTGAAATCCGACCTCACTCCTTCGCCTCGCCGGCCGATGCGGCCGTGGCGGCCTCGGCCTTGAGCTTGGCGGCGCGGTCGGCCCGGTCGACCTTGCGCTGGGCGCGGGCGGCCCGGCGTTCGGCCTTGGCGGCCTTCGCCTCGGCGGCGGTCGCCGTGGAGGCGGGGAACCGCTCCTTGAGCCGGACGGCCTTGCCCGACCGCTCGCGGAGGTAGTAGAGCTTGGCCCGGCGGACCTTGCCCGACCGCTTGACGACGATGTCGGCGATCCTCGGCGAGTGGACCGGGAACTTCCGCTCGACGCCCTCGCCCTGGACGATCCGCCGGACGACGAACATCTCGCGGGTCTTGGTGCCCGAGCGGGCGATGACCACGCCGTTGAAGATCTGGATGCGCTCCTTCTCGCCTTCCAAAATCCGGACGTGGACGTCGACGGTGTCGCCGATCTCGAACTTCGGCACGGTGGCCTTCATGCTCGATTGTTCGACCAGCTCCATGAACTTGTTCTGCATGGCTTCAGCCCATCCTTTCTTCCGCCCGGTCGGGCGCGCCCGGCTCGCCGGGGGGTTCGTGTTCTCGGGAGTGTTCGCTCAGCGTATGGGAAAAAAGCGATTGCTTGTCTGTTGGCTTCGGGGCGATCAGGTCGCCCCTCCGGGCGAGCGTCCGGTCGCGGGCCTGGGCCCGTCTCCAGCGATCGATGGCCGCATGGTCGCCGCCCAGGAGGATCTCGGGGACCGGCCGACCTCGGTATTCGCGAGGCCGCGTGTAGTGGGGATACTCCAGCCCGCCATCCGGCCCGAACGACTCATCCACAGCGCTCTCGGCGTCGCCTAAAACGCCGGGGATCAGCCGCATCACGGCGTCGATGACGACCATCGCCGCGACCTCTCCCCCGGACAGCACATAGTCGCCGATCGACAGCAGTTCGGGCCCGAGGACGTCGTGAATCCGCTCGTCGAACCCTTCGTAACGTCCGCAGAGCAGGACCAGCCGGGGCTCTCGCGCCAGGGTCCGGACCCGGTCCTGGGTCAAGGTCCGGCCCGAGGGGGTCA
>JAJYDH010000083.1 GCA_021777685.1 Planctomycetota bacterium
AAGGACGCAGCGGCGTCGGCGTCGAGGTTCGTCCGGAGGGTCAGGACGGTCGAGTCGGCGACGGTCGAGGCGCCCGGGATCGCCTTGGGATTGACGATCTCGAACCGGGAGTCGGGGTTGTTGATCCCGGCGTCGGAGAGCACCTTGCGGAACGACGTGGCGATCTGGGCGGCCGACTGCGGCAGGTTGAACGACAGCTCGAACTGACGGCCGCCGGCGAACCGGTCGGCCGGCGAGGCGCCGGCATCCTCGACCTTGGCTTTGTCTTTATCCGAAGCGGCGGGCTTCGAGGGCTCGGGGGTCCCGGCGATCGGGACGGCGGCCCCGGCCTTCATCACGACCCGCTGGAGGGCGTTGCCGAACGATTCGAGCACGGTCAGCTTGACCTTCTCGATCTTCTGCTCGGTCGTCCGGATGTTGTACCGCTCGCCCGACTTGTCGCCGCCGACGCTCAGGCTCTCGACGGTCACGTCGGGGAGCTGGCTCGCCTTCTCGCGGACGAACGTGGTCCGGGCCGAGTCGGACAGGCCCTTGATCGCCGGGTCGTTCTCGTCCAGCCGGATCGTCACCAGCGTGCCGCCGGTGAAGTCGATGTTGTACATCCCCCGGCCCCGGGCCGCCGTGGCGATCAGCCCCAGCGCGATCAGGATGAGCGAGACCGTCATGCACGCCTTGCGAGGGCCGATGAAGTCGATGTTCGTCTTGTCCATCAGCTTGAGCATCGTGACCTTCTTGAGCCAGCCCTGGTCGTACCAGAACTCGAAGATCACCCGCGAGACGTACACGGCGGTGAACAGGTTCCAGATCATGCCGATGATCAGGGTGAGGGCGAAGCCCTTGACCTCGTCCGTTCCCACGGTGTAGAGCACCAGGCCGGAGAGGAAGATGGTGACGTGCGAGTCGAAGATCGTCACCCAGGCCCGGTTGAACCCGTTGCGGATCTGCTGGGCCATCGAGGCCCCGCGCTCGGCTTCTTCTCGCATCCGCTCGAAGATCAGCACGTTGACGTCGACCGCCATGCCGATCGTCAGGGCCAGCCCCGCCAGGCCGGGCAGGGTGAAGCTGGCCTGGAGGAACGCCATCGACGCGATCAGCAGCAAGAGGTTCAGGACCAGCGCGACGACGGCCACCACGCCGGCGAACCGGTAGTAGACGATCATGAAGACGGGCACCACGATCAGCGAGATGATGATCGCGGTGATCCCCTTGGAGATGGTGTCCTCGCCCAGGGTCGGCCCGACGTTCTCCTCCTGGAGCGGCTCGGGGTTGAGGCTGGCCGGCAGGCTCCCCGAGCGGAGGACGGTGATCAGGAAGTCAAGCTCTTTGGGCGAGAAGCCGCCCGACCCGCCTTCGATGATCCCCGAGTCGCGGATCTCCGAGTTGATCGACGGGGCCGACTGGACCACGCCGTCGAGGAGGATGGCGAGCTGGTAGCGGAAGCTCCCGCCCTCCTCGGGCAGGTGCTCGCTGGTCAACTGGCCGAACTTCCGGCCCCCCACGCGGTTGAAGACGAAGCCCACGGCCGGCTGGAAGTGGTCATCTTCCTTGACCTCGGCCTTGGCCAGCTCCTTGCCGGTCACGTTCTGACGGTCGACCTTGTAGAGGACGTACCGCTCGGTGTGGCCGGGGGAGACCTTCTCCTCGCGGACGATCGGGTCCATCTGGCGGGGGTTGTCGGGGTCGCCCGCCGTGATCCGGCTGGGGTTGTACTCGATCCGGTAGGACGTGAGCGACGAGAACTTGTGCGGGGACTTCAGCGTCAGCGAGTTGATCGTGTTGCCCTCGACCGTGAACGCCTCCTCGGGCTGTTCCAGGCCGGCGGAGGACTTCCCCTTGAGCCAGACGGTCCGGCCGGCGTAGGCGTTCTTGACCCAGCGCTGCGAGGGGTCCTGGATCGTCAGGTTCCGGGAGTCGGTCGTCGGGTTCGAGCCGGTGATCGTCTCGCCGAGCTTGGCCCAGCGGTATTTCTGGGGGGGGCGGTGGAGGCCGTCGCGGCTCATGGCCCGGCCGATCGCCAGGGAGTCGTGCTTGTGGTTGGCGAGGATCCGGAATTCGAGCGAGCCGACGTTGGTGATCTTCCGCTTGACCTCCTCGACCTCGTCGGCGGACTTCTTGGGCAGGACGATCTCGATCCGGTTGTTGCCGACCTGGCGGATCGCCATGTCCTCGACGCCCTCGGGGTTCAGCCGCCGCTTCAGCGCGGTGATGAGGTCGCCGAGGTTGACGCTGCCGGCGGCGGTGTTCCCCGAGTTGACCTCGTACACCAGGATCGTGCCGCCGGACAGGTCGATGCCGGTCTTGAGCTTCTCCCGGGGCGGCCAGATGGAGATCAGGCCGAGCAACGTCAGGCCGATGATGAGAGCGAACTTCCCGCCGAACTTTTTCATGGTCGTTCCCTGCGGCCTGCGGTCGCAATCCTCGAAGAATGCCGGACGTGTCGCCGGAATAACCCCGACCTGTCGACGGGACGCCGTCCCGTCTCAATCTCTCCCCCCGGGCGACCATCCACGATTCGTCGCCCGGGCCCCTCGTCACGAATGCGAACGGGCCCGACCTCCGTCGGACCCTCGCTCGGCCTCACGATCCCGAAGTCGAGAGGCCCGAGCCCCGGCTCAGGCCGCCTCGGCCGGATCGTTGACGACCCGGATGATGCTCGCCTTGGTGAACGTGACCTTGACCTTGCCGTCGTCGTCGAGCCGGAGCTGGACCCGGTCATTCTTCTCGTCCACCGAGATCACCGTCCCATACATCCCGGCGGCCGTCAGCACCTTGTCGTTCTTCTTGAGGCGGTTGATCATCTCCTTCCGCTTCTTCTCCTGGGCCTGTTGCGGCCTGATGAGCATGAAGTAGAAGACGAAGGGGATCGGCAGCAGGGGAAGGTACTGGACCAGCGGGTTCACGTCGGCCTTGCCGGCGGCGGCGGGCGCGGCCTGGGCGAAGATCGTCAGGAACGTCACAAGCGAGCCGAGCATGAGGATCAATCCGGATCTTTTGAGGAGGTTCGATTCGAGTCAAAGGGCCGGCCGCGGCGCCGGGGGCCCGGTTCCCTGTCTCGCCTTCACCGCACTTTACCCTTTACGGCCCCAGCGCTTCAAGCACTTCCGCCCTCAACTGGACGAATCGACCCGCGCGGATCGCCTCGCGGGCCAGCCGGGTCAGCCTCTGGAGGTAGGTTAAGTTGTGGATCGAGGCCAGGATCGGGCCGAGCATCTCGCCCGAGATGAAGAGGTGGCGGAGGTACGACCGGCTGAACCGGCGGCAGGCCAGGCAGTCGCAACCCTCCTCGATCGGCCGGGGGTCGCGCCTGTGGCCGGCGTTCCGGAGCTTGACCGGACCGAAGGAGGTCTGGCACGTCGCGTTCCGCCCGTTCCGGGTCGGCATCACGCAATCGAACATATCTACGCCTGTTGCAATAGCGTCGAGGATGTCCTGGGGCCGTCCCACGCCCATCAGGTAGCGGGGCCTGTCCTCGGGCAGGCGATGGGTCGTGACCTCCAGGGCGAGCCGGACCTGATCGCGCCCCTCGCCGACGCTGACGCCGCCCACGGCATAGCCGTCGAAGTCGAGGCCAATGAGGGCCTCGGCGCAGCCCTGGCGGAGGTCGGCATGGCTCCCGCCCTGGACGATCCCGAAGAGGGCCTGGTCGGCCCGGGTGTGGGCCTCCTTGCACCGGGCGGCCCAGCGGACGGTCCGGTCGACGGCGAGCGCGATCGTGGACTTCTCGGCCGGAAGCGCCGGGCAGACGTCCAGGCACATGGCGACGTCGGCCCCGAGGTTTTGCTGGATCGAGACGGCCCGCTCGGGGGTCAGCTCCAGGAGCCGGCCGTCGAGGTGCGACCGGAAGCTCGCTCCGGCCTCGGTGATCTTCGCCCGGGCGGCGAGGCTGAAGACCTGGAAACCCCCCGAATCGGTCAGGATCGGGCCGTCCCAGTCCATGAACCGATGCAGGCCGCCCATCGCCGCGACCTCCTCGTCGCCCGGCCTGAGCGCGAGGTGGTAGGTGTTCGCCAGGATCATCCGGCTGCCGGTCGCCCGGAGTTGGTCCGGCAGGACGCCCTTGACCGTCGCCTGGGTGCCGACCGGCATGAAGGCCGGGGTCTCCAGCGAGCCGTGGGGGGTGTGCAGGACCCCGCACCGGGCCAGGCTCGAAGGATCTTGGGCGGTGAGTTCGAAGCGGACCGGGCGTGGCAAGGATGGAAGTCCGGGAGGATCTCAGATTTCAGGAGCGAGACCAGTGGGGGCCAGGATCTGAAATCTGAGATCCCTGATCTGAAATCCCGGAAAAGGGCGTCACTCGTTCTTGAGCTTGAGGTTCAGCTCGCGGAGCTTCTCGCGGACCTCGTTGAGCGAGGTCACGCCGAAGTTCTTGCATTCCAGGAGTTCGTCGCCGGTGTGGCTGAGCAGCTCGCCGACGGTCTGGATGCCGAGCTTGGTCATGCACTTGCGGGCCCGGACCGAGAGGTTGAGGTCGCCGATCGGCTTGGCGAGCATCGCCCGGTCCTCGGCCGAGAGCGATTCCGGCTCGTCGATCGTGGAGGCGGCCGACTGGGTGCCCCCCTCCAGCGCCATCCCGAGCCAGAGATTCTTGGAGGTCATCATCTCCTTGATCTCGGACAGCGAGGTCTCGCCGAAGTTCTTCGAGGCCAGGAGCGCCGCCTCGGTGGTCCGGGTGAGGTCGCCGAGCGTCCGGATGTTCATCTTGCGGAGGCAGTTGCGGCTCCGGACCGACAGCTCGAAGTCGGTGACGGGGATCTCCATGAGCTGCCGCTTGATCGCGATGTCCTTCTCGACGGTCTCGTCGTAGAACATGTCGCGGCTGGCCCGGCAATCCTTGAAAAAGAGGGCGGCGCGGGGGTGATTCCGGTCGTGGGCGAGGACCTGGCGATAGCAGTTCTCGGCCTCGCGGAAGTTCATCCGGTCCTCGTAGAGGACGCCGAGGTTGATCAGGGCCGCCAAGGGGACGGGCGGGCGCTTGACGCAATCCTTGTAGAAATCCAGGGCGACGTCGTCATTGCCGTGGAGGTCGTTGATGTAAGCCAGTTCGAAGAGGGCGTTCGTGTGATGGCGATCGAGCTCGACCGCCTTCTCCAGCTCGGCCGAGGCGGCGACCAGCTCCCCCTCGGCGGCGAGCAGGCTGCCCCGTTGGTAGAAGAACTCGGCGGACGAGGCGCCTGCCTTCGCGAGTTCTTCGAGCATCGATCGGGCCTCCTCGACGTGGCCGGCCCGGCGGAGGGCCCCCGCGCGGTGGAGGTTCGAGTTCTTGGCGTCGTACCCGGCCTCGGCGGCGGCGTGGAAGGCCTTCGCGGCCTCTTCCCAGCGCTGGAGGTATTCGAGGGCGAGGCCTCGGAAGAACTGGGCCAGGCCGTTGTCGCCGAGCTTGCCGAGGTTTTCCAGGCCCGAGGAATAGCGGCCGAGCAGGATGTCGCCCACCCCCAGGCGGAGGTGGATGTCGGGGGTGACGGCCCCCTTGGAGCGGTCGCGAAGGGCGGAGACGGCGTCGCGGAGGGTCGCGTAACGGGACGGGTCACGTCCCAGGACTTCGCGAAGGTCGGCCACGGCCGAGGCGTCGAACGGGTTGCGATCCAGGAGCGCGCGAACATCGGTCGTCATCAACTCGGCCATCCGACTCTCTCCTCGACTCCCACCGACTGGACCGCGCTGCGCACAAGCGTCCCGGCACCCCGACGGGCGATCGGCTCGACCCCGCGTCGGGTCCGGGAATGATCGGCGACGGTAAACCACCGATTCTACAGCTTCGCCCCGCTTTCGCAAGGCCAGGCGGCCCGTGGTCATCGGACCGCCCCCTCAGACAAGATCAGGCCGCGGTCGAGGCCAGCTCGGGCTTTCTCGCGGGCTCGGCGACGGCGGGAGGCTCGATCGGGCCCACGTCGAGGGCCGTCTCGCCGTGCTGGCTGAGGTCGAGGCCGATCTTCTCCTGTTCGGGCGTGACCCGGAGCGGGATGATCATGTCCGTGACCTTGTACAGCAGCATCGACCCGAAGAACGCGAAGACCGAGACGATCACCAGCGCGAGCAGGTGGTAGAGGAAGGTCGTCGAAGTCCCGTAGACCAGGCCGACCTCCTTGGCGAAGATCCCGGTGGCGATCATGCCCACCATCCCGCCGACCCCGTGGCAGGGGAAGACGTCGAGCGTGTCGTCGAGCGTGGACTTGGTCTTCCAGTGGACCGCGAGGTTGCTGATCACGCTGGCGGCCAGGCCGATCACGAGACTCTGGCGGATCGTCACGAAGCCGGCGGCCGGGGTGATGGCGACCAGCCCGACCACGGCGCCGATGCAGGCCCCCAGGGCCGACGGCCGGTTGCCCCTCATCCAGTCGAAGAAGATCCAGCCGAGCATCGCGGCGGCCGCCGCCGTGTTCGTGGTCGCGAAGGCCATCGTCGCGACCCCGTTGGCCGACAGGGCCGAACCGGCGTTGAAGCCGAACCAGCCGAACCAGAGGAGCCCCGTGCCCAGCACCACGAACGGCAGATTGGCCGGCGAGTGCGTATGGCCGTTGATGTGGCTCTCGCGACGGTTCAGGAAGATCGCCCCCGCCAGCGCGGCCCAGCCGGCCGACATGTGCACCACCGTCCCGCCCGCGAAGTCCTTCACCCCCCACTTGTTCAGGAAGCCTTCCGGGTGCCACGTCCAGTGGGCCAGCGGCGAGTAGATGAACACGCTGAACAGGATGATGAAGAGCAGATACGACGAGAACCGGACCCGCTCGGCGAACGATCCGGTGATCAGGGCCGGAGTGATGATCGCGAACTTGAGCTGGAACATGGCGAAGACGAATAGCGGGACCGTCGCCGACAGCTTGGGATGGGTCGCATCGCCGACCCCGTTGAAGAACGGATAGGTCAGCGGATTGCCCACGAATCCGCCGATGCTATCGCCGAAGGCCAGGCTGAACCCGACGCAGACCCAGAGGATGGAGATCACGCCCAGGCAGACGAAGCTCTGGAGCATCGTCGAGACGACATTCTTGAACCCGACCATCCCCCCGTAGAAGAACGCCAGCCCCGGCGTCATCAGCAGGACGAGCGCGGAGGAAGTCATCATCCAGGCGACGTCCCCGGAATCGATCGGACCCCCGGCGGGGGCCTTCGCCGAAGTGGCCGAGACGAACAGGCCGACGATCGCCAGGAGTGACAACAGGACGAACGGAAGGGATGTCGAGCGTTTCATCGGGATGCACCTGGGAAGGGGAGGTAGGTAAGGCAGGGCCCTTGAGGGGTGGAAGTGGGGATCGAAGTCGCCCGTCGTCGGATGATCGCGGTCAGGCCGTCAGAAGTTCCGAGGATCGCGAGGATCGAGCAAGCCGATCATTGACCCTGGCCGATCGCGCGGACGTCCATCGGAGGCGTATCCGACCGACGGGATGCACAATGCGACACGATCGAATAGTTCGCGGCCCGAAGTAGTAGAATTTCTAATTCCGCACTACTATGACTTTCCATTTTTCGAATTGCAAGATGTTAGTGACGAGAACGAGGCGACGATGCCCGACCGCCGCGCGCGAAAAACCCGCCAGGGAGTTGGGTTCCTGGCGGGTATGATTGGAGGTGGCGAATTCGGTCGAAATCCGAGGAGGCCGAGATCGATCCTCCGGCCCGACGTGATCCCGCCGGTCAATCCCAGGGGTCTTTCACGGCATCTTCGACCGTCGGGTAGATGTCGATCAGCATGCTCAGCCGCATCTGGTCGAGGACCGGCTTGATCTCCTTGCTCACCCCGCAGACGCGCAAAACGCCCCCCTTCCGCTCCAGTCCCTGATAATGCGCCAGGAGGACGCCCACGGCGCGGCTCGACAGGTAGCGGGTATTGCCCAGGTCGATCACCATCCGGGCGGGAACTTCCTCCTCGTCGAGCATCGAGCGGAGTTCATAACGGACGGGACTGACGGTCTCTTCCTCGTTCAGGTCCGCCGAGAGGATGGTGACGACCATCACATCGTCGAGCATCTTGCAGGACAGGGCCCGACGACCGGGCGGCTTTGCCAGGATCGGGAGGAGCGGGGCCGAGGGCGGCGCGGTCGGCTGGGCCGTCGCCGCCGCGGGATGGGAGACGGCGACCATCGCCGCCACGGTTTCGGGCCGGGGGATCGCGAAAGGCTCGGCCTTGGGCGGAGAATGCGGCGGTGGGGTGTGGCGAGGCGCGGCGAGGGGCGCCTCGATCCTCCTTGATGCGGCCTGATAGAGCACTTCCGACGACTCGTTCAGGAAGGGCCAGCCCTCCGGCGCGTGCGCCAGCGCGTGATGATGGGAATCGTCGGCCTTCGACCTGATCGAGAGTGTCAGGACCAACGGCCCGACCTGGATCAGGTCGCCGTCGAAGACCTCGGTCTCCCGGGCGTGGAGCACGCGATCGTTGATCCCCGTGCCCCCCTCGGCGCCGAAGTCCCGGAGGAAGACCTTCATATCCCGCTGCTCGATCAGCGCGTGGATGCCGGCGAGGCCCGGGATGTCTGGCCGGAGCTGGCAATTCTCGTGATGGCCGATGAAGAACTTGGCGGCCTTGATCTCGACGGCCTGGCCCTGGGCCCGGCCCGTCGTCGCGACGACCTTGATTTCCATGGAGACCTCACGGAGGAGCGGAGTCTCATGACCTCAAGACCTGGATTCAGGCTCAATCCTCTTAACCTCGGACGCCAGGGAAAAGACCCCCCTGATGTTCGGATTTCCAGACTCGTCTGATGTGGTTGGGACAAGAACCCGGGACGCAGGCTTCTGCGTAATATAGACCTCTCGATCCCGCACTTACAACCCAAATCCAAGGAGCGTTCTCATTTTATGAGTACTAGCACACGAGTGACCTTGAGTGCGGGGAGACATGGGCGGTGGACATGACCGGTGATTCGCAACCGGGGTCGCCCGTGCCCCGCCGCCAGCCCGGAGCCTCCGGGATAGGTCGCCGAGGGCTCATGGCGAAGCTGGGAGCCCCGGCGATCCTCCTACACCGGTTCGACCGCGACGGGACGGCCCTCGGCGAGTTCATGGCAGAGCTGGGAGCCCCGGCGATCCTCCTACACGCCGGGCCAGTACCCTTTCCGAGGCCGATCGGGAATAGAAACAGACCTGCTGGTGGCTTGTCCGGATGGCGGGCCTTGTTATACTACGATTCAGGCGCCCGTAGCTCAACGGATAGAGTCGCGGACTTCGAATCCGAAGGTTGTAGGTTCGAATCCTACCGGGCGCATTTCGATCGATCTTGTCCACTCTTATCGATTTCACCCGATGTTCGCCGTCCCTCCCGCTTTGTCCAGGGACCGCACTTCGATTTCCGAGTTAGGCGACTCATGCTGAATCGCATCCACTCGCACCCCTATGCTCTCGCGTCGGCCGGCATCACCGGTGCGGCGATGCTACTCACCGCCGCATTGGTCCTCGGCGTCTACGCCTACGCCGGTGACGTCCCGATCCGCCGGCGGCTCCTCGGGGGATTGCTCGCCTGGAGTTGGATGGCCATCCCTTACTTTCTCGCCCTCGCCGCGGCTATCTATGTCGCCCCGTGGCGGCGTCGCTCGGCAACCATGCTGCTCGTCATAATCGCCGCGACGGCCCTTGCCACTTGGGTCATCGCTCGCTGCCTGCTCTTCCCGACGTCCACTGTGGCGATCGCGCTAATGGTACTGCCGCTGTTCCAGTCGTTGGGCGTCTTGGTCGGCATCTGGGGGGCGCTGGCCCTGCACCCACCCGACAAAGCCGCCTGACCTCGCGCCGCGGCGGACACGGCCGCAGATGGCATTTTGGTGGTGAGTCGGTTAATCTAGCGACCGATCCGCTGAGCTTGATCCGATCGAATATCTGGACGAGCCGACTGTCCTCGCCCAAGACCGACTCGGGATCACACTCCCCTCCGGCATTGAGGGGGTGGAGCGAGCCTCGAATCGCCGAGATTGTCGACCATGATGAACCCTCTAGCGGTACTCGGTGACGTCAAGGCCGAGCCTTTCCGACCCTTCCGCATCCACATGGCGAGCGGGAAGACCTACGATGTCAGGCATCCCGAGATGGTCAGGGTGGGAAAGACCAATCTCCTCGTTTTTTCCTTCGTCGGCGAACAACCCGAGGTGTTCGATGAGTGGCAGAGCGTTTCTCTGATGCACATGGAGTCCGTCTCCCACCTGGAATCGTCCGTCACTTCATGAGCTTCGAATTCACGAGCGATTGATAGCCATCCGAGGAACCTCTCCTCTCGTGAAGGCCCCGAAGATTGGGGCCAAAAGACAAGGAACGGGACGGATCTAGACCCATGATTACATTCCAGCGCATCGCTAGCTATGTCGGGGCCGAACCGTTTCGACCGTTCCGGATCAGTCTGGCTAGCGGCCGGGCCTTCGAGATCCGTCACCCGGAAATGATCCAGGTGGGGCGTACCACGATGACCATCTTCTCCTTCCCTCTTGATGAGCCGGGAGAAGCGAAGGAACGTCAGATCGAGGTGTCGCTCCTCCTCACGGAATCCGTGGAGCCGTTGGACACCACGGTTCGAACTCAGGGTGCGTGACGACTAAAATGATCGATCAGCGAGACGTGAAAGCAACCTTCTCCTTCGTCAGCCTGGGCTGCCCGAAGAACCTGGTCGATTCCGAGCGGATGATCGGCCTGCTCGCCCAGGACGGATATGCCCTGGTGCCCGATTCCAGGGCGGCCGACCTGGTCATCATCAACACCTGCGGCTTCATCGACGCCGCCCGGCAGGAATCGCTGGGCGTGATCCGCGAGATGCTCGACCGCAAGCGCCAAGGCCAGATCAAGGGGGTCATCGTCGCCGGCTGCCTGGCCGAACGTCAGCGAGAGATGCTCCTGGAGCAGGTGCCCGAGGTCGATCAGATCGTCGGCGTCTTCGGCCGCGAGGAGATCGCGCGGGTCGCCGACCGGATCATGGGTGACCTCCACGAGCAGCGGACCGTCTTCCGGCCCGCCCCGGTCCAGGCCCAGGACGATCGGGCGAGGCTCCGGATCACCCCGAAGCATCTCGCCTACCTCAAGGTCTCCGAGGGGTGCGACCGGCTCTGCACCTTCTGCGCGATCCCTTACATGCGGGGGAAGCACGTCACCAAGCCGATCGAGAGGGTCGTCGAGGAGGCCCGCGAGCTGGCCGCCGACGGCGTCCGCGAGCTGAACCTCGTCGCCCAGGATATGACCTACTACGGGATCGACCTCTACGGCCGTCCCCGGCTCGCCGAGTTGCTCCGTGAGCTGGAACAGGTCGAGGGGATCGACTGGATCAGGGTCCTGTACAACTACCCGAACCACTTCACCGACGAACTCTATCAGGTCCTCGGAAGCAGCTCCAAGGTCTTACCGTATCTGGACATGCCGCTCCAGCACATCAACGACCGGATGCTCAAGGTGATGAACCGGCGGCACAACCGGGCCGAGACCGAGTCGATCATCGCCCGGCTCCGGTCGGAGGTGCCCAACCTGGTGCTCCGGACGACCTTTATCGTCGGATTTCCCGGCGAGACCGAGGCCGAGTTCGAGGAGTTGCTCGCCTACGTCGAGGCCGCCCGGTTCGAGCGGCTCGGCGTCTTCCCCTACTCGCTGGAGCCCGACACGCCCGCGGCCAGGCTCCCGGGCCACCTGAGCGGCGAGGTGAAGGCCGAACGCCGCGACCGGATCATGGCGGCGCAGCAGGCCATCGCCTTCGAGTTCAACGAGAGCCTGGTCGGCCGGAGCCTCGACGTCCTGATCGACGGCCCCGCCCCCGACGCCCCCCGGGGCGACCTCTGGGTCGGCCGGACCTATGCGGACGCCCCCGACGTCGACGGGCTCGTCTACGTCGCGTCGAGGGACCTGGAGCCGGGCGACCTCGTCCGCTGCTCGATCCTCGCCGCCGACGGTTACGACCTCGTCGCCCGGCCCGAGGCCGCCGCCTCGCCGCGGAGGCGTCGCTCCCGCCCCAAGCCGAGGAAGAAGCCGGCCTCGCCCCTGACGATCCTCCAATGAGGTCGACCACGGCGCGCCACCCGGGGAGCATCCAGGGATGAACGAGACTCCGGCGACGTCGACCCTGGAGCCGCCCGCGCCCGTCCCCCCACGCCCCGAAAACTTCTGGAACGTCCCGAACGTCCTCACGATGAGCCGGCTCGTCCTGGCGGTCATCGTCTTCGCTCTCGTGGCGAACGGGCGGTACTGGTCGGCCCTGGTGGTCTTCGTCCTGGCGGCCCTGACCGACGCCCTCGACGGCTACTTCGCCCGCCTGCTCGACCAGGGGACGGCGATCGGCCGGCAGCTCGACCCGCTGGTCGACAAGGTGATCGTCTGCGGCTCGTTCATCTACCTGCTGACCGTCCCCGAGACCGGCCTGGCCCCCTGGATGGTCACGACGATCGTCGTCCGGGAGCTTCTGATCCAGGGCCTCCGGAGCCACCTCGAAGGGGGCGGCCAGGCGTTCGGGGCGAAGACGGCGGGCAAGCTCAAGACCTTCGCCCAGTGCCTCTCGATCGTGGCGATCCTGATCGTCCTCGGCCTCCAGCCGTCCCCAACCTGGCAGCGCGTCCGCGACCTCATCACCTGGTCGGCGGTCGGCCTGACCGTCTACAGCGGGCTGGGTTACGTCTTCCTCGCGCTGCCCAAGCTCAGGGGACGCTCCCCCTCATCGCTTTCCTGAAACCACACAACTCGACGGGACATCATGGACTGGATCGAATCCCTCGTGCTCGGCGCGGTCCAGGGGCTCACGGAGTTCCTGCCGATCTCCAGCGACGGCCACCTGACGATCACCCAGCTTGGTTTCGAGCATTTCACCGGCAAGAAGACGTCCGCCGCCGACAAGATCTTCTTCGACGTGATGCTCCACGTCGGGACCCTGATGGCGATCCTCCTCAGCTATCGGAACCAGATCTCCGCCGGGGCCCGGGGGATGATCGCGGATGTCCCCGACACGCCCGCCCCGTTCAAGCGGACGTCCGTGATCCGGACCGGCCTGCTCGCCGTGGTCGCGACCCTGCCGCTGATCCCCGACAAGCTGTTCTTCATGAAGTGGATCGAGCTGACCTTCGACAGCCTGACGTTCTCGGGGATCGGCTTCCTGATCACCGCCGCGATCCTGCTCCTCACGATCCGACTCAAAGGGGGGGAGAAAGGCCCGGCGGAGACGACCTGGCTCGACGCCCTGCTCGTCGGCATCGCCCAGATGTTCGCCCCCCTTCCCGGCGTGAGCCGGAGCGGCCTGACCATCTCGGCCGCGCTCGCCCTCGGCTTTTCGAGGACCTGGGCGGTGAATTTCAGCCTCATGATGGCCGTCCCCGCCATCCTGGGGGCGACCGCCTTCGAACTCCGGAAGGTCGACCCGGCGACGCTGACCCCCGACCGGGTGGCCCAGATCGTGGCCTCGGCCGCGCTCGCCGGGGTGATCGGCTATCTCGCCATCGTCTGGCTGCTCCGGCTTGTCAGATCGGGACGCCTCTGGTATTTTTCTGTATACCTGGTCGTGCTCGCGATCGGTCTCATCGCGGCGGATCAGCTCAAGGGGGGGCGACCCGATGCCGGGCCCACGCAAGCTCTGGACCGGCCGCACCGGGATGGCCCTGCGCGACCGGGCGATCGAGCGGGCCTCGGCGGAGTCGCCCGGCCTCTGGCTCGTCCCCTCGCCGATGGCCCGCGAGCAGGTCATCCGGCTCCTGGCCCTGCAATCGAGATCGGTCGAGTCGCCCAAGGTCTGGTGCTTGGACGACGCCTGGACGGCGACGTCCCGCGCGTCCGATGACCCGCCGGCCCGGCTCTCGTCGGCCGGACAGCTCGAAGTCCTTGCCGAGGCGATCGAGCGGGGTCGGCGATCGGGCGGGCTGACCGTCCTCCGCGAGGCCGTCCGGTGGCCGGGCTATCGTCGAGGGCTCCTCGGCCGATTCGCCGGCTGGACCCGCGAGGAGCGGCGGATTGATGGTGCTCCGCCGGGCGATTCGGCGGTCGAACTCGAAGAATGGTCGCTGTTCGGCCATTACCGCGCGACCCTCCGCCAGATCCACGCGGAAGATCCCGAGGGGTGGGCCGCCTGGGCCTCGGAACGGCTGCTGAGCCGCCCTCCGCCCGAGCTGCGCAAGCCCGGCCACGTCGTCGTGATCGATCCGCTGGCCCCGGGCCTCCCGGGCTGGCGACTTCTGGAGTCCTGCCACCGGCAGTCCCGGTCGATGACCGTGATCCTGCCTTTCGAGGCCGACCCCGCCCTCGCCGAGCTTTACGCGAGCGTCGAGCCCGTCCGGGGCAAGCTCCTCGGCTGGGGGTTCGTGGAGGAGTCGGACCATGCCGACCTGTTCTCGGGACGGCCGAGGGGACTGGACGCGGTCGAGCGGGATCTTTTCCGGTCCGACTCCCACGCCAGGCCCCGGCTGAGCGTCGCCGCCGATCAAGGCTTGAAGATCCTCGGAGGTCCGCGAGGGGAGGGCGTGGGCCTCCTGATCGCCCGCGAGGTCCGCGACCATCTCGATCGGGGAATACCGCCTGAGGATGTCGCGATCCTCGTACCACGGCTCGACGAGGACGCCGAACGCATCCGCGACGTCCTGACGTCGTGGGATCTGCCAGTCGACCCGTCCGGCGAGCGCCGCCTGTCGACCCTCGGCGCCGTCTCGACCCTCCGCCTGGCGATGGGGCTTCCGGTCGGGGGCTGGGATGTGGCGACTCTCGTCCGCTTGCTGCGCAACGGCCTGGTCGGGTGGCCGGAGCTGGACGCGATCTCGCCGTTTGCCCGATTCGAGGCCGCCTCGGCGCTCCAGGCCACCCGGGTCTTCCGCGATCGGCGGGCGATCCGCGACGCGCTCGAACGGGCCTCGGAGGACGAGAAGGCCGACCAACGCCCGGCGAAGTGGGCGATCCGCGCCCTCGATCGGATCTCGGCGATGCTCGACGAGGCCGCCGCCCCCGGCCCCTGGCGGGTCCAGGTTGGCCGAGCCCGCCGGCTGGCCGACGCATTAGGGCTGGAGCCGGATGTGCTGCAACCGCTCTGGGATGCCCTCGACGACCTGGGATGGGTCCGGGACGCGCTCGGACCGGCGATCTCCGAGGAATCCTGGTCCTGGGCCGAGTTCGTGGCCCGGGTCGGCTCGACGGTCTCCGAGGCCCCGACCACGCGCGGGCCGGCCGAGCCCGGCACGATCCGGATCGAGGCCATCGGGTCGGCCGAGGGCGCCAGGGCCGAGGTCGTCATCCTGGCGAACCTGGCCGAGCGGACCCTGCCGTCGCCCGAGGCCGTCGAGCTCGATCCCGAGGCGCCGGCCGATCGCCCGAACCTGGCCTATTCGCGGGAAATGCTCCGATTCGCGAGGGTCGCCGGGTCGGCCGGTCGGTCGCTGATCCTCGCGTTCCCGACGACCGACGAGAAGGGCGAGGAGCTCCTGCCGGCCGGCTTCCTCGACGACCTGATCCGTCGCCTCGACCCGGCGTCGGCCGCCGCCTGCGTCGAACGACACGCCCGGTTCGATGCCGTCCTTGCCGACCAGCCGGGGCTCGCGCGTTCGCCGAACGACGCCCGGGTCCTGGCCGTCGCGGGGGCCTGCCGCGATGGGAGTCTCTCGCCGCTCCGCCGACTCGCCGCGTCGGCCGAGCACGCGGGCCCGCTCCGGGGGGCCGCAGACGCCTTCGAGGTGGCCCAGATCCGCCGGGAAATCCGGGCCTTCGGGCCGTATGACGGCCGGCTCCTCGACCCCCGCGCGATCGCCCGGATTCGCGAGGAATTCGGCCCCGATCACGCCTTCAGCCCGAGCCAGCTCGAATCGTTCGCCCTCTGCCCATTCCAGTTCTTCCAACGGTACGTCCTCGGCCTGAAGGTGGTCGACGAACGTCAGGAGCTGGACGAGGATTACGCGGGCCGGGGCAGCGACGTCCACCGGGTCCTGGAGCAGATCCACCAGCAGGCGTCCGCAGAGGGCGACCCGAATTTGATCGACCGGCTGACCGTCCTGATCGCGACCGAGATGCGGGTCGAACTGGAGCGGCACGAGTCGAGCGCCGCCGACGTCCCGCACGTCCTCAAGGAGATCGGGGCCCGGCGGACCAACAAGGCGCTCGGCCGTTACATCGCCCAGTACCAATCCTACGCCCGGAAGTCCGACGTCCTCCCGGAGCCCCATCGGTTCGAGGTCGGCTTCGGCCAGGAGGAGGGCTCGCACCCTTGCCTGACCATCGGCGAGGGCGAAGGCTCGGTCAAGCTCCAGGGGAAGATCGACCGGATCGACCTCATCCGCAAGGGCGGGAAGGTCGCCTTCCGCGTGATCGACTACAAGACCGGCTCCAACCCCTCGGGCAAGGACGTGCTGTCCGGCCTGGCAGA
>JAJYDH010000084.1 GCA_021777685.1 Planctomycetota bacterium
CCTGCCCCTCGAAGTTGAGGATCAGGCGATGGCGGAGGGCCATCGGCGCGACGGCCTGGATGTCCTCGCGTGAGACGTGGAACCGGTGGTCGAGGATGGCCCGGATCTTCGACGCCAGGATGATCGCCTGCGCCCCCCGGGGGCTCGACCCGTAGCGGACGTATTGCCTGGCCATCATCGTCGAATGCTCGTTCTCCGGGTGCGTGGCCAGGACCAGCGCGATCCCGTAGCGGCGAAGCTCGTCGGAGATGGGGATCTGCCGGGCGAGCTGGCCCATCTGCAAGATCCGCTCGCCGTCGAAGACGGGCTGGGCCTTGGGGTCATGCCCCTCGGTCGTCCGGTCGAGGATCGCCTCGATCTCGCTCGCGCTGGGGAACTTGACCAGGAGCTTGAAGAAGAAGCGGTCGAGCTGGGCCTCGGGGAGCGGGTAGGTCCCCTCCTGCTCCAGCGGATTCTGGGTCGCGAGCACGAAGAATGGCCGGCCGAGGTGATAGGTCTTGCCGCCGACGGTGACGGATTTCTCCTGCATCGACTCCAGGAGCGCCGACTGGGTCTTGGGCGTGGCCCGGTTGATCTCGTCGGCCAGGACGAGGTTGGCGAAGACCGGTCCGGCCTGGAACTCGAACTTCCGGCCCCCCTCCGGGCTCTCGACCACGACGTTGGTGCCGATCAGGTCGGCGGGCATCAGGTCGGGCGTGAACTGGATGCGCGAGAACTTCATCCGGAGCGCATCGGCCAGGGTGCGGACCAGCAGGGTCTTGCCGAGCCCCGGCACCCCTTCGAGCAGCACATGGCCGCCGGCCACCAGCGCCGTCAGGGTCCCCTCGACGATCTCCTCGTGGCCGACGATCACGCGGGCGACCTCGGCGCGGAGGGCGTCGAACCCCGACCGGAATTCCGCCAGTTGCTGCTTCAATTCCTCGACATTCGCCATGAGGTGGCTCCCGCCATCGCGCCCGCCCCGGCCCAGGGGCGCCCGGGGCCATCTCGGTCCCCTCCGGCCGTCGGCCCCGAAGCATCAGAGGAGGCTAACCCTAAGATTTTCGTTTGTCAAAGAAAAAGTCCCCCGATCAAACAACTGTCGTTCGGCCGGCGGCCGGCGGGCCGGACCGGTAATCGCTGTGCGATGCCGCTTTGCGGCCGTGCCGCTCGGAAGGCCGGGCGGGGGAAGGCCGACCTGATCCGGGAGCATGCCGACCGACCCGCGAAATCCCTCAACTCCGCACATCCGGCCGCCCGATCGATCCACAGGGGAGGCGTCCCACGGCGGGCCTTCCCGCCCGGCCGACCAGGTGCGAGGTCCCAGGATGAGACGCGACCATTGCCCGCGATTCGATGCCCTTGAAGGGCGAAGGCTCTTGAGTAAGATCCACGTCGCCTCGTCGAGCGCAACCATCGCGAAGCCGGTGGTCATCACCGGCACGCTGACCGTTAACATGAAGGAAGCCTCGGCGACCCAGAATGCTGACGGAAGTACGACCTCGACGGTCGCCGTCTCCGGCAGGCTCGGCTCGTATGGCAAGGTCCGGGGCACCTGGAATGAGACATACGACAACTTCGGGGCCTACTCCGGCCCCGACTGGATCCAGTTGCGGACGAACAGCCCGAAAGGCTCCTTCATCATCGCGTTCAACAATCAGGACTCGGGATCGGCCACGCCGATCGGTCACGGGATCGGGATGTACCAGCACGCCCAGCACGTCTACGACGGCACGGGCGCTTTCGCCAAGGCCACCGAGAGCGGTTCGATCGAGGTGCTCCAGAAGAATTCAACGAAGACCGTCGAAAGTCTGGTGCTGATCACGGAGAATCCGTGAGGTCGCCCCGCCCTGTCGGAGAAGGTCGGCCACCCCCTTGCCTGGATTGGGCTCGCCCCGTCGCCTACATTACGTGGATGAGGGCGGCGTGGACGTGCGACACCGCCCGAGCAAGATCCTGAGCTGGGGCGAGCATGTCGACGAATCGGGCTGTGGTGGTCGGCGGCGGCCTGGGCGGACTGGCCTCGGCGTTGGAGCTGAAACGCCGAGGCTACGAGGTCGTCGTCCTGGAGCGGCAGGCCGAGTTGGGCGGCAAGGCGAGCGAGCGGTCGGAGGCCGGCTGGCGTTGGGACGAGGGCCCGAGCATCGTCGTGATGCCCTGGGTCTACCGGACCCTCTTCGAGGCCAGCGGGCTCGACCCCGACCGATATCTGCCCCTGAAGCGGCTCGACCCGGCGTTCCGGATCGTGCTCTCGGACGGCCGGACGCTCGATATCCCCGCCGAACCGGCCGGGCTCCGCGACGCCTTCGCGTCGATCGACCCCGCCGACGGCCCGGCGCTCGACCGGTTCCTCGACAAGATGGACCGTTTCGCCCGCCTGATCGCCCATTCCTACTGCGACCGCATCCTGGAGACCTGGGGGCAGGTGATGTTCTCCCCCTTGATGGTCTCCGCCGCGCTGATCTCGCCGGCCAAGGGCTACGCGAAGGAGATCGACGAGCATTTCCGCTCCCCCGCGATCCGGGAGATGCTCTACGGGTTCCCGACCTATTCCGGGTTCGACCCCCAGCACGCGCCGGCGTCGCTGGCGATCATCCCCTGGACGATCATCCGCGAGGGGGTCTGGTATCCCGCCTCGGGCGGGATCGCGGCCATCCCCCGGAGCATCGCGGCGGCCTGCCGCGACGTCGGGGTGGACATTCACACCGGCGTCGAGGTCGAGGCGATCGAACTCGACGGCCAGGGAAAGGTGGCCGGCGTGGCCACCAGCGCCGGGCCGATCCCCGCGCGTATCGTCGTCTCGAATGCGGATTACGTGCACACGTTCCGGATGCTCCGGGGCGGCAAGGGATTCTCGAATGAGGTCAAGGACCTCCGGTCCGGGAAGGCCGAGCCCTCGACCTCGTTCTTCACGGTCCAGATCGCGGCCGATCGGACCTGGGACGCCCTCGCCCATCACATCCTGGTGCTCACCAAGGGCTCGGCGAGGGTCTACGATGAGCTTTTCGTCCGCGGCCAGTACCCTTCCGACCCGTCCATCTACGTCAACGCGACCAGCGTGACCGATCCGGGCGACGCCCCGGCCGGAGGTTCCAACCCGTTCATCGTCGTCGGGGCGCCCCCGTTGAAACCGGGCCGCGAGCAGGAGCGCGATCGAGACTTCGAGGCCCGTTACGCCGATCAGCTCATCGCCCGGCTGGAACAGGCGGGACTGCCCGGCCTGTCCTCGGCCACCATCTCCCGTAAGATCACCGCGCCGAGCGACTGGCAGTCCCGATTCACGGCGTTCCTCGGCTCGATCTACGGCCTGGGGAACAAGCATAATGTCCTGGGTGGTGGCTTCCGCCCGCTGAACTACCGGGCGGACGTGCCGGGGCTCTATTTCGTCGGCGGGGGGGTCCAGCCCGGGGCGGGGATGCCGATGGTCGTCCAGAGCGGCAAGATCACCGCCGAGCGGATCGCCCGGGACTTCCCCATCCCCACGCCCCGGACCCGGCCCGTCGCGGCCCGCCGGCCATGAATACCACGATCCTGATCGTCGCCGGAATGGTCGCCGCCGGTTGGACGGCCCTCGCGGCCCGGCTCATCGCGCTTTCTCGGGGAAAGTGGTTTCGATTTCTCCCGCCCGTCGGGGAGGTCGCCGGGGACGGCCCGAGCGTCGATGCCATCGTGCCGGCGAGGGACGAGGAGGCCCATATCGCCGCCACGGTCGAGTCGATCCGGGCCCAGGAATACCCGGCGCTGACGATCACGGTCGTGGATGACCAGTCGACCGACTCGACGGCCGCGATCCTCGAACAGTTGGCGAGCCCGTCCGGCGCCCGGGTGCCGCTCCGGCTGGTCCGGGGCACGGATCGCCCCGAAGGCTGGGTCGGCAAGACATGGGCGGTGCATCAAGGGGCCTCGGGGGCCTCGGGAGATTGGCTCTGGTTCGTCGACGCCGACATGGGCCTGCACCCGAGGGCCCTGGCGTCGGCGATCGCCGAGGCCGATCGGACCGGGGCCGACTTCGTCTCTTTTTTGCCGGGGGTCCGATGCCGGACGTTCTGGCAAGGGGCGATCGCGTCGTCGTTCCTCCAACTCCTCGGGCAGCTCTACCCGCTCGACCGGGTGAACGACCCGGGCCGGCCCGAGGCGATCGCGGCCGGCGGGTTCATCCTCGTCCGTCGCTCCGCCTACGATCGTGCCGGCGGACACCGGGCGGTCTGCCGCGAGATCATCGAGGACATCCAGCTCGCCCGGCGGGTCAAGGCGGCCGGCGGCCGGCTCTCCATCCGGCTCGCCCCGGCGCTCGCCTGGACCCACATGTACGGCGGTTTCGGCGAGATCTGGCGAGGCTTGCGGAAGAACGCCTACGCCGGGATGGATTACATGCCCCACAAATACGCGACCGGGGCCCTGATCGCCCTGCTGCTGGCCTGGGCCCCGTGGCTTTGTCTGGGAGTCGGCCTGCTCGGGGCGGATCGTCGCCCCATCGCGATCGGGATCGGGATCTGGGGAATCGCCGCGCAGGCCCTCGCGACCGCGCCGATCCTGCTGTTCCTGGACCTCTCGCCGCCGTTCGCCTTCACGCTCCCGGCCGGGATCACCGCTTACGTCGCCATCGCCTCGGCGAGCGTCTGGCATCATCACCGGGGCCGGATCTTGTGGAAGGGGCGGTCGATCTCCCCCTCGACCGTCGCGGCGCCCGCCCGGGATGTCGAGGACGGGATTGAGCCATGAACGTCCGAAACGAGGAGCCGGTTGCAACCCGCGGAAAATCGTCCGGAAAAGCCGGGACAGGATCGGCGGGACTGTCGCCTATAACATCGGTCTAGTCGCGACGTTCGCGTGGCGACTGGCTACAACGGCTCGGCGCGTGAGAGGGCGCGCCGAGCCGTTTATTTATTGATGACCGATTCGGGCCGGATCACGCCGCGCGTCCCGCCGAGAAACGTCGAGGGACGGGCCCTCCCCGGCGAACCAATCCGCGGGGCGGTCGGTCGATCGTGGTTTGCGCGGCCGGGCCCGACAGGAGGGGCTTCCGCCGATCAGGCCGTCTCGCCCATCGCGAGCCCGTTCCGGCGGGCGGAGACGTGGGGTTTGAACTCGGCCTTGTCGATCCGGTAGCGACGGAGCTTCTCCGAGATGCTCCTCCTCGACAGCCCGCAGTGCTCGGCGCAGCGGTCGATCCGGCCTCGATATCGCTCCAGGACGCGCTCGAGGTAGGCCCTCTCGATCCGCTCGGTCAGCTCGTCGGTGATGGCCTGGAGCGGGCGCTGGAGGTCGAAGTCGAGGGTGAACGGCTCCTCGCGGGTCGAGACGATCTGAGGGGGGAGGTTCTCGGGCTCGATCGAGGGGCCGGGCGTGGTGACGACCATCTGCTCGACGACGTGCTCCAGCTCCCGGACGTTGCCAGGCCACTCGTAGCAGGCCAGCCGCGAGAGCGTCTCGCGGGCGATCGTCTTGCTCGGGAACCGCCGCTCGCGGAGCCTGTTCAGGAAGTGGTCGATCAGGAGCGGCAGGTCCTCGATCCGCTCGCGGAGCGGCGGCAGCTCGATCGAGACGACGTTGAGCCGATAATAAAGATCTTCGCGGAACCGGCCGGCGGCGACGGCCTCGGCCAGGTCGATGTTGGTGGCGGCGAGGATCCGAGCGTCGGTCTGGATCACCTCGTTACCGCCCACCCGCTCGAACGTCCCGTCCTGGAGGACCCTGAGGAGCTTGGCCTGCATGCCCATCGGCAGCGACCCGATCTCGTCGAGGAGGAGCGTCCCGCCCTCGGCCTGCTCGAATCGGCCTTTCTTCTCGCGATCGGCGCCGGTGAAGGCCCCCTTCTCGTGGCCGAAGAACTCGCTCTCCAGGAGCGGCTCGGGCAGCGCCGCGCAGTTGACGGCGATCAGCGGCCCCCGGCGGGTGGTGTCGTTGTAGTGGATCGCCTGGGCGACCAGCTCCTTGCCCGTGCCCGTCTCGCCGGTGATGAGCACCGTGCAGTTCGAGGCCGACACCCGCGCGACCCGGGCGAAGACCTCGCGCATCCGGGGGCTCTTGCCGAACAGGTTGTGATACGAGTAGCGCTGATGGAGCCCCTGGCGGAGCGAGCGGACCTCGTCCTGGAGCTTGCGGTCCTCGAGCGCCTTCTGGACGAGGATCTCCAGCCGGATCTCGTCGACGGGCTTGACCAGATAGTCGTACGCCCCCAGCTTCATGGCCTCGACCGCCGAGTCGATCGAGGCATGGCCGGTCATGACGATGACCGTCGCCGGCAGGTCGCGGCGGCGGATCTCGCGGATGAGGTCGAGGCCGTCGATGCCGGGGAGGCAGAGGTCGGTCAGGACGACGGAGAAATTCCGCTCGATCAGCCATTCGAGCGCCGTGGTCCCGTCGTGGGCCACCTTGATCCGCCGTTCGGGACTGGCGAGGAACTGGGAGAGCTGCTGACAGATCTCCTCATTGTCGTCCACCACGAGGATGCGTCGATCCATGGCTTTCCATCCCTGGGTGTGCATCGATTGGCCGGTCGGTCCCCTCGTCTCGATCCGAGAGAGGTCGGCAAGGCCTCGACCTTCCCGCCTGGGTCGCGGGCCGGGGGACCATCGGGGTAGCCTACGCCGATTTCCGCCCCTGTCAAGCCGAGCCCGGGCCGTGACGCTTGCTCGTCCGCTCGCGGATCGGTTATAAGCGGGCCCGAGGGCCGAGCGATTTCGCGAGGGACCAGGCGAGAGACGCCCATGATCGACCGCACGGGCCGATGGTCGCGCCGGGAATGGCTCGAGGCCGCCGGGTTGGCCTCGATGGGCCTCGGAGGCGTGGCCCTGGGCGACGTCCCCGGGCCCCGGGCCGCGCCGCCCCCGCCCTCGACGGGCCGCAAGAAGGTCGCGGCGATCGTCACGACCTACTTCCCGAGGAGCCACGCCGACCACATCGTCGGCCGGTTCCTCTGGGGGTATCACTGGGAAGGGCGATACCATCGGCCGGCCTTCGAGGTCGCCTCGCTCCACGCCGACCAGATCGCCCGAGAGGACATGAGCCGACCGCTGGCGGCCCGATTCGGCTTCCGGACGAGCCCGGACGTCGCCGACGCGCTGACCCTCGGCACCGGCCGGCTCGCAGTGGATGCCGTCCTCCTGATCGGCGAGCACGGCGATTACCCCAACAACGCCCGAGGCCAGAAGCTCTACCCGCGGTTCGAGCTTTTCGAGCAGATCGCCCGAGTCTTCGAGGCCTCGGGCCGGTCCGTCCCGGTCTTCAACGACAAGCACCTCTCGTATGACTTCGGCAAGGCCTCGGCGATGGTCGAGACGTCCCGACGGCTGAAGTTCCCCCTGATGGCCGGCTCGTCGCTCCCCGTCACCTGGCGACGACCCGAGCTGGAGTTGCCCCTCGGCTCGAAGTTCGAAGATGTCCTCGTGGCCGCCTACGGCCCTGACGAGATCTACGGCTTCCACGCGCTCGAGACCCTGCAATGCATGGTGGAGAGGCGAGGCGGCGGCGAGACCGGAGTGGTCGCCGTGACCGCGACCCAGGGACCCGCCGTCTGGGAGGCGGGGGATCGGGGCGATTGGTCGTGGGACCTCCTCGAACACGCCCTCGGCCGTTCCGAGACGCTGAACGTGGGCGACATCCGGTCCAACGTCGCGAGGCCGTTCTCGATCCGGGTCGAATACCGCGACGGCCTCAAGGCCACGGTCCTGCTCCTGAATCAGCACGTCGCCGACTTCACCTTCGCGGCCAGGGTCGCCGGGACGAGCCGGCCCGCATCCTGCCTGTTCTTCCTGCCCGACCCTCCCGGGGCCAACTATTTCTCGTCCCTCTCCTACCAGGTGGAGCGGTTCTTCTCGTCCGGCCGCCCCCCTTACCCGGTGGAGCGGACCCTCCTGACCGGGGGAATTCTCGACCATGCGATGGGCTCGCTCGCCGAGGCCGGGCGACGCATCGAGACGCCCGGCCTCGCCATCGCCTATTCCCCGCCGACCGGCTCGGTCTTCGCCCGAGGGGCCCCGTCCAGCCCGGCCGGCGAGTGAGCCGATTGTAACGATGGGCGGGATTCGTGAAAGAATGACCCTGGGGCCGGGACGCTCTACCCTCTTCCTCCTTGGTTGTTTTTCACCCACTCTGGATGGCCCGTCGTCTCGTCCAGATCAGGCCGGCTCTCGACCGGCCTTGAACCAAGTCCCGGCGAGTTAGCCGCTTAAGTGAGAGGATAAACGGGATAGCGGGGAAGGGTCTCGGGCCGTCCATCGGTCGTCGCGGCCAGGTCGCCCCGTCGCCAGGACGGTCCGGCATGCCGCTTGCTCAACTTGTGGGACTTCATCCGCCCGTCGGCGAGCAGACCCGATCCAGCTCCGCCCTTTGCGAATCGAAATTACAGCCGAGAGCCGGAAGAGCCGATCATGACGGTTGGGATGGACGCCCGGCGTTTGACGATATCGGGCGGCCGGGGCTGATCGATCGAGGTGGGGCGGATGCCCCGCCCTGGACATTGGTAAGGAGACGCCGATGCGGGCCCTGCGGACGACATTGGCCGCGACCGGGTTCCTGGCCCTGACCGCCGCGCTGGCACCGGCGGCCGAGGTCACGGTCAAGCAGCTCATGGGCTTCCGGCCCAGCTTGAAGGGGGTCGATTACGACCTTCCGACCGACCCCGCCGCGATCGCCGCCTGCAAGGCCGAGACGATCCCCGGCGGCTTCCAGCTCCGCGACGGCCAGGGGAAGATCCTCTGCCGGCTGGTCGATCGCAACGGCGACGCCAAGCTCGACCAGTGGAGCTATTACCAGGACGGATTCGAGGTCTACCGGGAGGTCGACCACAACGGCGACAAGAGCCTCGACGAGGTCCGATGGATGAACTCGGGCGGCACGCGGGTCGCCAGGGTCGCCGGCGGTAAGGTCGTCTCGTGGGCCCGGATCTCGGCCGAGGAGGCCAGCAAGGTCCTCGTCCAGTCCCTCGTCTCGGGCGACTCCGAGCTGCTCGAGTCCGTCATGGCCTCGCCCGCCGAGCTGGAGGCCCTGGGTGTCCCCAAAGGCGAGGTCGAGCAGGTCGCGGCGGCCGAGAAGCAGCGGGTCGCGGCGGTCAAGGCCCTCCGGGCCGGCTTGACCGGCTGGGGGCCGAACACCACCTGGCTCCGCCTCGACGGCGCCATGCCCCACCTGATCCCCGCCGACGCGGGGCTCAAGGAAGACATCGTCCTCTACGAGAACGCCGTCATCTTCGCCGGTGCGCCGGCCAACCAGGCCAACCCCGCCAATGTCGCCTTCCTTCAGGTCGCCGAGATGGTCAAGGTGGGCGACACCTGGAAGTTCGTGGACCTGCCCAGGGTCATCGATCCCACCAAGGGCAATGGGGCCGTGATCGCGGCCGTCGAGGGCGGCATCCGCTCGTGGGTCTTCCGGGCCGATGCCGGAAATGCCCCGGGCTCGGACAATCCGCAGGTCGCCGAGGCGATGCAGGCCCTGGTCGCCTACGACAATAATCCGGCCAACCAGGCCCTCCAGGGGGGCGGCCCGAAGGAACTCGCCAAGTTCCACGTCGGCCGGGTCACGCCGTTGAGGCAGGTCGTCAAGGCCGCCGAGGCCGCCAACGACGCCAAGACCGAGCTCGACTATCAGAAGCTGATCGTCGACAGCCTGGCCGCCGCCTATTCCACGGGCCAGTACGCCGCCGGCGCCAAGGTCCTCGAAGACCTGGAGGCGAAGGGGGGCAAGGTCGGCACCTACGCCGCCTTCAAGCTCATCGAGTCCGAATTCGCCCTCCAGAACGCCGGCCAGGGGAATTTCATCGCGATCCAGAAGGATTGGCTCGCGAAGCTCAAGGCGTTCGTCGAGAAGTATCCCCAGTGCGACGAGGCGCCGCAGGCCCTCCTGCTCCTGGCCAGCACCAACGACATGAACGGCGACGAGCCCGAGGCCAGGAAGTCGTACACCCTCCTGGTCAAGGACTACCCGGCCACCGAGTGGGGCAAGAAGGCCGCCGGCGCCCTCCGCCGCCTCGACCTCGTCGGCAAGCCGATGGCCCTCAAGGGCACCGACCTCCGAGGCCAGGCGGTCGACGCCTCGCAGTATCGCGGGAAGACGCTCCTCGTGACCTTCTGGGCCACCTGGGCCGGGCCCGCCAAGCGGGACATGCCCGAGCTGGCCAAGCTTTACGCCAAGTACAAGGCCAAGGGCTTCGAAGTCCTCGCCGTCAACCTGGACAACGAGAAGGCGGACCTCGACGCCTATCTCCAGACCGCCTCGCTCCCCTGGCCCGAGCTGTTCGAGGCCGGCGGGATGGAGAGCCGGCTCGCTGTCGAGTTCGGGATCATCTCGCTGCCGACGATGATCCTGGTCGACCCCGACGGCAAGGTCGTCAACCGGAGCCTCAGGACCGCCGCCGAGTTGGAGATCCTGCTCGACAAGACGTTGGCCGGCAAGGTCGCCCTCGGCGCCGGCAACTGACCGCACACCCTCTGCGTCGCCTTTCCTCGCAGAACCCACCGGAAGGCCGGCATTCCCGCCAGGGAAGGCCGGCCTTTCGGCGTTCGAAGTGGGACGGATTCCCCTCGAAATCATCCGTGGGAGGCCCGCGCCTCGAAATCCGCGGCCGTCCTGGTCGGCCGGCGCTTGCCTTGCGCCGGCGAGCTTGCCATGATCGGAAAATCTCCCCGGGGCCGGATCGGCCGAGGTCTCCCGGGCTGTCCCCCCCTCGCGGCCCCTCTCGCCGGCCGAACGGAGCCTGATCGATGGCAAACCAGACCAGCGACGAGACCGGACGGCCGGCAGACCAGCCCTCGCGTCGAGAATTCACCCGCTCGGTCGCGGGCGCGGCGATCGGGGTCTTCGCCGCCCCGGCGATCCTCCGGGCACGCGGCCTCAACGAGAAGCTGAATATCGCCGTGATCGGCGTCGGAGGCCGAGGCGCCTCGAATCGATCCGGGGTCGGTTCCGAGAACATCGTGGCGCTCTGCGACGTCTCCGAGTCGGCCCTCGGCCAGGCGTCCGCCGATCACCCGGACGCCCGGCGATTTCGCGACTTCCGCAGGCTCTACGACCAGGCCAAGGATTTCGACGCGGTGGTCGTCAGCACCACCGAGCACACCCACGCCTTCGCCACGCTGCCGGCCCTGCAACTGGGAAAGCACGTCTATTGCGAGAAGCCGCTGACCCACAGCGTCTGGGAGGCCCGCGTCATCCGCGAGGCGGCGGCCGGGGCGAAGGTGGCGACCCAGATGGGCACGCAGATCCACGCCGGGGAGAATTACCGGCGGGTCGTGGAACTGATCCGGGCCGGGGCCATCGGGCCGGTCTCCGAGTGCCATGTCTGGGTCGGGCGGGCCTGGGGCCTTCAATCGGCCGAGGATGCGGCGAAATATCACGACATCGCCGTTGTCAGCGATCGGCCCCGGGGATCGACCCCAATCCCGGCCGGCCTCGACTGGGACCTCTGGCTCGGCCCGGCACCGGCACGTCCGTTCCACCAGGTCTACTATCCCGGGCCGAAATGGTACCGCTGGTGGGACTTCGGCAACGGCACCATGAGCGACCTGGGTAGCCACTGGATGGACCTGCCGTTCTGGGCGCTCGACCTCAGATCACCCCTCCGGATCGAGGCCGCCGGACCGCCGCCGCATCCCGAGATCGCCCCGGCCTCGATGCGAGTCGCGTATGAATACGGGCCCCGAGGCGACATGCCGGCGGTGAAGGTGACCTGGTATCAGGGGAGAGAGAAGCCGGAGGCGTGGCAGCAGAGGTCGATCCCCCGATGGGACAGCGGCGCCCTCTTCGTCGGCTCGAAGGGGATGCTCCTCGCCGATTACGGCAGACGCCTGCTCTTGCCCGAGGACGAATTCCGCGATTTCCAACCTCCGACCCCGACCATCCCGAAATCGATCGGCCACCACGCCGAATGGATTCACGCCTGCAAGACCGGCGCGCCCACGACTTGCAATTTCGAGTACGCGGGCCTGCTCACCGAGGCCAACCACCTGGGAAATGTCGCTTATCGGACGGGCAAGGCGCTGGACTGGGACAGCCGCTCGATCCGGGCCACCAACGCTCCCGAGGCCGATCGATTCCTCCGCCGCGAGTATCGGAATGGTTGGTCGCTCACCTGACGATCACCCTTGAAAATGGTCGGAAAAATTCTCGCGAGGCAGGAGGGGCGGTCGTGTCCGGTTCCTCGACTCGAACATCAACAGCATAATCGGACGTTGAGGGAACATCAGAAAACGACGAGACTGACGAAGTCGCCGCTCAATCGATGCCATGTCTCCGGAGCTTCTGACGGAGCGTGGCCCGGTGGATGCCGAGGATCTGGGCGGCGGCGGCCCGGTTGCCGCCGCAACGTTCGAGCACGGCCCGGAGCAGCGGCGGCTCGACGAGCCCGAGGAACCGATCGTAGAGCGGCGACCCTCCGTCATCCTTGCGGGCTTCCCCCTCGGCCCAGCGGAGGAAGTCTTCCGGGAGGTCCCGGGAGCCCGTGGACCCCGGAGCCCTGGCCGGGGGGAGATGCTCGACGCGGATCGGCGCCCCCCGCGAGACGATCGCGGCGTGCTCGATGGCGTTCCTCAACTCCCGGGCGTTCCCCCGCCAGGGGCGCGATTCCAACTCCTTGAGCAGGTCCTTCGACAGCCCGAGGTTGGAGGCGCCCCGGGGTCGGGCCAGACTCAGGAAGTGCTCGGCCAGGGCGGCGATGTCCTCCTTGCGCTCGCGGAGCGGCGGGATGTGGATCTGGAAGACGCCCAGGCGGAAGAACAGGTCCTCGCGGAACTGGCCGGTCGCCATCAAGTCGTCCAGGGGTCGGTTCGTCGCGGCGATGACCCGGATGTCGGTGGGCCTGGGGCGGGCGTCGCCGACCGGCGTCACCTCGCGTTGCTCGATCGCCCGGAGCAGCTTGACCTGGAGCGGCGCGGGGATGTCGCCGACCTCGTCCAGGAGGACGGTCCCGCCGCCGGCGAGTTCGAGCAGCCCCTTCCGGTCCTGGGTCGCTCCCGTGAATGACCCCTTGAGATGGCCGAAAATCTCCCCTTCGATCAGGTTCGGACTGAGGGCGGCCAGGCAGACGGGCAGGAACGGCCCGCCCCGTCGGGGGCCGTGACGGTGGATCGCCCGGGCCACAAGCTCCTTGCCGGTCCCGCTCTCGCCCGTGATCAGCACGGGAACTTCGGCCGGGGCCGCGAGGGCGATCCTCTTGAAGAGGTCGTGCATCGCGGCGGATCGGCCGACGAGCGTCTCGGGTCCGGCCTCATCCTCGGCCCGGGCGACCCGATCGGGGGCCCGGCGCGACTGCAGGGCCCGCTTCACCACGGCGGTCGCCTCGTCCAGGTCGAAGGGCTTGACCAGGTAATCGAAGGCCCCGTTCTCCACCGACCGAACGGCGGTCTCCAGGTTGCCGAAGGCCGTGATGATGATGATCGGCGTCGGCCCGATCCGGTCCCGAAACGCCCTCATGGCCGTGAGCCCGTCCATGCCCGGTAGCCGGACGTCGAGGACGACCGCGTCGGGCGCGATCGACTCGGCGATCCGAAGCCCTTCCTCGGCCGAGGATGCGACCGCCACGTCATGCCCATCGTCGCCGAGCGACTCGCGGAAGGCCCAGCAGATGCTCACCTCGTCGTCGACGATCAGGATCTGGCTCATGTTGTCCGCTCCGGAATCCCGGACTCGCCCGGGAGGGCCAGCGTGAAACGCGTCTCTCCGCCGTCCCTGCTCCAGGAGAGCCGGCCGCCGTGCTCCAGCGCGACCTGGTGGGCGACCGCCAGCCCGAGCCCGACGCCTTCGGGCTTGCCGGTCACGAACGGATCGAAGAGGGTCCCGGCCACCTCCGGCGCCGGCCCCGGCCCGGTGTCCGCGACTTCCACCACGATTTCGCCCCGGTCGGCCGACGCTCCCAGGCTGACGCTCCCGCCTGGCCCGGCCGCCTCGATGGCGTTCATGGTCAGGTTGAGGATCGCGGCCCGGAGCCCGGCCTCGTCGCCCTGGACTCGGCATCTCCCCCCGCCATCTTCGTGACGCAGGTCGACCCGGGCATGCTGGCAGGAGGGTCCGACCAGCGAGGCCACGTCTCCGAGGAGCCGCCCGAGGTCGCACGTCTCATGCGGGCGACCTTCCAGCCGACCCAGCGAGAGCAGCCCCTTCACCTGCTCCTCGGTCATGGCGAGTTGCCTGAGCGCGACGTCCAGCGTCTCGTCGCCGGGCCGGGGCGGGGATCGCCTCGCATGGAGCTGGACGCTCAACCTCGCCCCGGTCAGCGAGTTCCGGAGCTGGTGGGCCAGCCCGGCCGCGAGCTGGGCCATGAGTCCGGTCCGCTCCGACTGGCGGATCGTCTGCCGCATCTGCTTGAGCTGATCGCACATCAGGTTCACCGAGCGGGCCAGGTCGCGGATCTCGTCGGACCCGGGGCCGGGGTCGAACCCCTCGAACTCGCCGGCCGCGATCCTCGCAACCTGCCGACGGACCTCGCGAATCCGGGCGCCGATCCGTCGGGCGATCCAGCCCGTGACCGCGACCATGAGCCCGAGCGACCCCAGCCCGACGGCCAGAGGAGGCATCGCGGCCTCTCGCCTCGCCTGCCGCCAGCTCGTCTCGGGATAGAGCACCAGGAGCGTCGAGCCTCGCGGACCGCCCGCCGTCCTCAGCGGCACCGCGAAATAGAGCGTGCCCCCGAGGGAGATCGTCGGGGACTCGCCGAGCGAGTCGAGCCGGTCCATCGGCCGGATGGCCCGGATCGCGGGCAGCGCGGTTTCGAGGGCCGGCAGGGTGGCGTCCGCCACCCTGCCGTCTCTGGTCAGGACGGCGAAATTCGCCCCGGAGAGCCCGCGCATCCGGTCGAGCACGCTCGCGGTCAGGGGGAAATTCGCGTGCCCGATGGTGTCGATCACCCCGTTGAGGCGGGCGATGATCTCCCGCTCGCCCCGGCCGGCGGCAAGCCACGCCGCCGCGATCGTGATGACCGTCACCGCCAGCGCCTGAATCCCGATGATCGGGATTGCGATTTGATTATAGATCGAAAATCGCACCTGGCTTGCCTCGGGTCGGCAGGGTCGTCGGTCGGGAGTCCGTGCCCCGAGGACATGTTACGCGCCCGCCGGCCACCTGGCGAAATTTTCGCCCCGCGCGGCGAAGAGATCACCGGTCTCTGGCGAGTTCGGCGACAACAGCGACGTCACAAGTCTATACTCAATAGACTTTTTCGTCAATTATCGGTCGTGGAACGGGGTTTGCTTTGCTCCGGCCGGCCCTCTCGAAGCCTGTCCGGAGATCGAAGCGATGAAACGACGTGGTTTTACCCTGATCGAACTGCTGGTGGTGATCGCCATCATCGCCGTGCTGATCGCCCTGCTGCTCCCGGCCGTCCAGGCGGCGCGCGAGGCGGCCCGGCGGTCGCAATGCATCAACAACCTGAAGCAGATGGGCCTGGCCCTCCACAATTATCACGATGCGATCGGGACGTTCCCGATGAGCTACGCCGCCCGGGTCCCGTTCGTGAACGGGGCGACCGACACGGCGCCGGGTTGGGGCTGGGGGACGATGATCCTGCCGCAACTCGAACTGTCGACGGTCTACAACGCGGCGAACTTCGGACTGGCGGTCGAGGCCGCCCAGAACTCGACGGTCGTCCGCTCGATCGTGTCGACCTATCTCTGCCCCTCCGACCCGATGCCGGGCGGCCCGTTCGCGGTCGCGAACAGCTCGGGGGCGACGGTGGCGATGATGGCCCCGACCAGCTATGCCGCGTGCGTCGGGAACGACCTGGCGGATTCGACCACGGGGCTGAACAACGACGGGATCGGCAACGGCGTGATGTTCCGCAACAGCGGCATCCGGATCGCCGGGATCACCGACGGGACGAGCCAGACCATCGTGATCGGCGAGCGTGCCTGGTCGATCAACAGCGGCCCCTGGGCCGGGGTCGCGACGAACGCCGTCATCAGCCGGGGCCCGGCGAACCCCTGCCCGAGGACGGGGGCCGCCTATTACCTCGCCGCCACGCTGGTCCAGGCCCATTGCAACGTCCTGAACTCGATCACCGACCCCGACGGCGGCCTCGACGACTTTTCGAGCCGGCATCCCGGCGGGGCGAACGTCGTCTTCGCCGACGGGTCGGTCCGGTTCCTCAAGAGCGTGCTGGGGAACCTGGGCCAGCGATCCGACGGGTCGACCATCTACTCGCCGACGAGCCTGATCCTCCAGGCGCTGGGGACCCGGGCGGGCGGCGAGGTCGTCTCGGCCGATAGTTATTAGAGTCGCTGCACAATAACGGTTCGAGCCTGTAGACTGACAACATGAGCCACACCGACCGCCTGCGAAAGTCCCCGACGGCATTCCGCCGGCTGA
>JAJYDH010000085.1 GCA_021777685.1 Planctomycetota bacterium
GGCACCCGGGGGCAAGTGAGCCCCGCCATCGGCCGTCCTCTCCTGCCGTCCGATCCTCCCCGTCCCGACTTCCTTCCAGACCAACCGAGGGCCGATGACGACGGAAACCGAGACCGGAGCGGGCCGAGAGAAGCTGCCGAGGGTCCTGGGGCCGACCGAGGCCCTTTGCGTCGTGGTGGGGTCGGTGATCGGGTCGGGGATCTTCATCGTCCCGGCGGGCGTGGCCAGGAGCGTGCCGTTCATCGGCGGGATCGCCCTGGTCTGGATCGTCGGCGGGCTGTTCAGCATGGCCGGGGCCCTGACCCTGGCCGAGCTGGGCTCGATGCTCCCGAGCGCGGGGGGGCCTTACGTCTACCTCCGCGAGGCGTTCGGCAAGCTCCCGGCGTTCCTGTTCGGCTGGACCGAGTTCCTGGTGATCCGGACCGGCTCGATCGCCACGCTGGCGGCGGCGTTCGGGCTGAACTTCGCCATCCTGGTCCCCGCGCCGCCCGGTCTGAACTTCGTGGCCTGGCAGACGACGGCGGCGGTCGCGGCCATCGTCATCCTGGCGACGGTCAACATCATCGGGACCCGGTTCGGCGGCCGGGTCCAGGTGATCGGCACGGCTCTGAAGATCGGGGCGCTGGGCACGATGATCGTCCTGCCATTCGCGCTGGGAAAGGCCGATCCGAAGCTCCTGTCGCCGGCCTGGCCGGCCTCCTACGACAGGTCGATCCTCGAAGGGATCATGGCGGCGATGATCAGCGTCCTCTGGGCGTATGACGGCTGGGCCAACGCCGCGTCGCTCGCCGAGGAGATCCGCGACCCGGGGCGGAACATCCCCCGGGCCCTGATCCTGGGCATGTTCGCCCTGATCGCGATCTACCTGGGGATGACCCTGGTCTATCACATGGTCATCCCGCTGGGCGAGGTGATGTCGCCGCCGCTCGACAACGGGGCCCCTCGGATCGTCTCGGTCAACTTCCTCCGGCATCTGGTGGGCGTCAACGGCGGGGTGATCGTGGCCCTGGTGATCATGGCCTCGACGTTCATCACGCTCAACGGCAACGCCCTCTCGGGGCCTCGGGCGTATTTCGCGATGGCCCGCGATGGCCTCTTCCCTAGGTGGCTCTGCAAGATCGACCCCCGGCATCAGACGCCGGCCAACGCGATCATCGCCCAGACGGTCTGGGCCGTCATCCTGATGGTCGCCGCCTCGGCCTTCCTACTCATCCAGCCTCCCAAGGGCGTCCACCCCGTCATCGACTCCGCCTGGGCGAAATTGCACGAGAAGCCGCTCTACGACGTCCTCCTGTCCTACGTCATCTTCGGAGGGACGATCTTCTACGGGCTTTCGATCCTCAGCGTCTTCGTGCTCCGGGCGAAGCGGCCGGACCTGCCCCGCCCCTACCGGACGTGGGGCTACCCGATCACCCCGCTGCTGTACACGGCCGCGTCGCTCCTGCTGCTCGGCAACATGATCTGGGGGAAGGAGACCCGGGCCGAGTCGTTCGCCGGCCTGGCCGTGGTCGCCGCGGGCGTCCCGGCGTACCTGATCTTCTCGCGGCATTCGGACCCGATCCATCCGTCGGGTTGACGCATGCTTCCCGGCCGCTGCGTCCTCGGTATCCTGGCCCGACCGGTTCTCGCGGACAGGTCGGGTGGAGATCGGCGGAAGGGTGACGACCGACGCCGTCCACGGGCGGACGGTGTCGTCCGACCCGGGACGGTCGACCTGGTCGAACTGGCCAGGAGGCTCGACCTCCGCCACGACCGCTACTTCCCGCCGGCCGATGACAGGCTCCTGCTCGGCGACGCGCGGGACCGCGTATCCGCGACCTCGACGAGATCGAGTGGGTGCTGGACCGACGGCCCGACCTCACTTGATCTTCGCCCCGGGGACGCAGTCGGGATCGTCGGGCGTCAGGAGGACCACCTTCTCGCCCGAGGTCGCCGCGAGCAGCATGCCGTTCGAAGCCTCGCCCCGGAGCATCGCGGGGGCCAGGTTGTTGACGATGATGATGTTCTTGCCCACGAGTTGTTCGGGCGTGTAATGCAGGCGGATGCCCGCCACGATCTGCTTGGTCTCCTCGCCGAGGGAGACCTGGAGCAGCATCAGCTTGTCGGCGTTCGGGTGCGGTCGGGCTTCGAGCACCTTCGCGACCCGGAGTTCCACCTTGGCGAAATCGTCGTAAGAGATCGGGTCGGCCATCGTCATCCCTTCATTCGGTCGGATTCAGGTCGAGGCGTCGGACGGCCTCAATCCTCGCCATTTCCCCCGTCCTCGTCCAGGCCAGCGTCTTCGTCGGCGGGAGGGCCGAGGATCTCGCCCACGCGGACCTCCAGGCCGGGCAGGAGGTCGGTCCGATGGATAGCCTCGTCATTCAGGACGGACTCTTCCCAGACGTCGCCCATCCGCGCGAGGACGAGCATCCGGCGCCGCTTCGGGTCGAGTATCCAGTATTCGAGGACGCCGATCCGGAGATATTCCTCGCGTTTCTCGACATAATCGCGATCTCCGCCGGAGGCGCTGACCACCTCGACGACGATCTGGGGAGCCCATCGGGTCCAGACGCCCGGGCCCTTGGGGTCGGGAAATAGGTAGATGGCCTGATCCGGATGCCGGTCAGATTTCATCCCGGGCAGTCGAATGCTGCACTCGCCGCCCCCGGCCCGATAGTTGATGATCCCCCGGTGGGAGACGTCGTAGAGGACGAACGTCTCGGTCACGCGGGCGACGATCCGCCCATGATGAATGCCGGGCACCTCGGTCACCACAACGATCCCCCTGGCCAATTCGTAGAGCCAACCTTCGACGAAATCGGCCTCGATGAACCCTTCGAACGGCATCGCTAGCCCGTGGTTTTCCGGGCCGACGAGGAGCGGCTTCGGGGGAGAGGCGGTCGTGGTCGCCGGCTTGTCGATGACGGTGGCCATATCGTCTCCTGGTGGCCGGGACCGGCCTATCGGCCCTTCGATCCCGTCACCAGCCGGGTGAGGCCCGACCCGATGCCCCGGATCACGGCCCAGGCGATCACGAACGGCGTCGTCGGGTGCTTGAGGATCGTCGGCTGGTTCCCCTCGAAGAGGAAGTGACCGGCGAACATCAGGGCGTAGCCGCCGAGGAACAGCCCGAGCGACCAGAGGGGACGGAAGGGCAGCAGGATCACCGCCGCCGCGCACATCGGCCAGCCGACGCCGAGGTGCAGGAAGTGATTGACCGGGTGCTTGTGGTCCTCGCGGTACTTGACCACGAACCGGTCGAGCTTCGAGGCCGGCGCGGCGGGGGCTTCGGGCATCGCGGAAGTCCTTTTCCCGAGGAGGGTGGCGAGGATGGAAGGGCCGAGGGACGAGTCATTGACCACCATCACCCGGCTTCACCGGGCGGGAGCGATGGACCCTGGGATCGGCGTAGTCGTCGAGCCCCTTGTGGAAGATCTGGGCGTAACGGGCGTCGAACTTGAAGTTGTGGTCGTTGTCCTCGTCGTGGCACCTGGTGCAGAAGTTATTCGCGTTGGCCGATTCGGCGGTCATGGCCATCGGCTTGCGGTACTCGGGCTTGTCGGGCTCGGCGGCGTGGAGCGAGGCCGGGCCGTGGCAGTTCTCGCACTGGTTGCCCATCAGCTGCGGCGTCTTCTCGGCCGAGACCCAGCCCGACTTGTAGCCGAAGCCCGTGGTGTGGCAACTGATGCACTCGGCGTCGGACTCCCGGTTCCGCTTGGGGTTGAGCAGGGCGTCGTATCCCCGGGCATGCTTGGTGGTCGTCCACTTCTCGAAGGTCTTCGGGTGACATTCCTGGCAGGCTTTCGCCCCGACATATTGCGCCCCCGTCGGGGCCTGGCCGTTGGCGAACCGGGGGAAGTTCTCGACGACCCCCTCGGCCCTGAGCATCTCCTGGTATTCGCCGTCGATCAGCTTCCGCATCGGCTCGGCCTGGCGGAAGTTCTTGCCGTCGAGCGATTGGCGGCGGTAGACCAGCCGAGGGGTCGAGCCCGGGAAGATCCCGACGACCCCGACGTGCTTCCCCTTCTTGCCGATGCTGTTGACCAGCAGCGTCTTGCCGCCGTCGAGGGTCTGGGGCCGCTCGTCGGGGTCGGCGTTCTCGGAGGTCCCGACGACGAGGTCGAACCCGGAGAATTTCTCGGCCAGGCGCTTCGCCTCCTCGGGCGGGCCCTGGACCAGCAACACCTTGACCTCGGCCCGCTTGCCCAGTTCGTCGAGGACGCCGGGGATCACGTCGTCGGCCGGCTTGACCTCGAAGATCTGGGCCGCGCCGGGGTCGCGCAACGCCTCGAACGCGGCCTTGTCGAGCACCGCGGTCACGCCGATCGTCACCGGCCCGGCCTTGGCGATCACGATCGGGCGGAGGATCTCCTCCAGGCCGGCGGTCGGCTTGACGTTCGCGGCGACGAACCTCGGCTCCTTGAGGTTGAGCAACTCACCGGCGACTTCCTGGACGCCCAGCTTGAGATCCTCGGGGCCGAGGGCCACGGCGTCGTACTTCATCTCGGCGAGGGCCCTGAGGATGACCTTGAGCTTGATCGTCTCCTGCTTGATCCCGCCCCGAGAGCTGGCCGGGTTGAGGATCAGGTTGCCGAGGTCGACCTTGGCGACGGGCCACCCCTTGGCCTGAATCTTCTCCAGGAAGTCAAAACGTCGGCCGAGGCCGCCGAGCTGGCCGTCGGTGCAGCCGCAGGGGTCGGGATAGCCGTCCTGTTCGCCCGAGATCAGGAGGACGGCCGCCGGGGGCTTCGCCGACCATTCGGCGAAGACCCTCGGGCCCTTCTCCGAGGCGGGCGAAGGGGCGGCGATGACCGTTGCCGGGGCCTTCTCGGCCTCGGCCGGCTTGGGCTCCGCCGTCTCGTAGGTCCGCGTGCAGCCGACATGGCCGAGGACCGCCGCGACCGCGCCGATGAGGGCCAGCGGCCAGTACGAGGTTCGCGTCATCATCATCCTTTCGGGGTGGGGCGGAGATTGCGGGCGGGGCGTCCTACCCTCGCCGGGTCGAGCCGGGCACGCTCACCTGGCCCCCTGCACGAGGACGTCGACCGGGACCCGCAACTCGACCACCTTGGGATCGTCGGTCTTGAGGACGATCTCGTCGACGATCCGGCCCGACTCCGTCCCCGGCACCAGCTTCACGCTCATCTTGTACTTCGAGCCCTTGATGCCGGCGGGTTGGGCCAGCGGCACGATGGCGACCTCGAACCCCGGGGGCTTCTTCTCGATCACGAAGTTGACCGAGGTCCGGCCCCTGGCCCAGAGGGTGACGTCCTCGGACCCGCCGTTGCTGGACGTCGCCCCCCGGAGCGTGACCTTCTCGGGGGTCGCGGTGATCGGCCCGGAGATCTTGCCCACGACCTTGAACCGGAGTTCTTTCATCCTCGGATGATCGGTCTCGACCAGGACCTCCTCGGCGAACTCGCCGAGGTTCGACGACGGCTTGATCGTCACCTCCACGGCGTAGCCCTTCTCCCCCTTCATCCCCTTAATCTCTTCCTCGGTCAGCGGGCGCGAGTCGACCGAGATCAGGGCCGGGTTCGAGCTGGCCATCCGGGTGATCTTGAGGTCGGGACGGCCGGCCGACCAGAGGGCGATCTTGCGGCTGGCCGGCTCGTCGTTGCTGACCATCATGAAGTTCATCGACGGGTCGGACGGGAACGTCGTCAAGGCCGGCCGGATCGTCCCCTCGACGGTGAGCACGATCGACGGGCGCTCGGGGTCATTGGTCCCGATCGTGACCGATTGCCGGTAGGACCCGTCGTTGTGCTTGGTCTGGAACGTGACCTCGATCGGCATCGATTCGCCCGGCCCGATCCTGACCTCCTTGTCCCCCTCGGCCCCGAAAAGCTCGGCGGTCGTGCACGAGCAGGTCTTGGACGTTCCCCGGAGCACCAGGGGCCCGGCGCCGGTATTCTTGAAGACCCAGGAATGTCGCCCCGTCGTCTCCTGAGGCAGGATGCCGAACTTGTGGACCACGTCCTCCTCCACGACCAGGGCGGGCGTCGGGCCCGACGGCTTAGGCGGGGCGGGCAGGGATGGGCCGCGGACGCTCGAATTCTCGCTCAGGTAGGGCACCGCGATCGTCGCGACCGCCGTGAGCCCGACGGCCAGCGCGATCAGGATCAGCCAGGATTTCATCGGGCGACTCCGTGGGACCACCGCCGGTTCTTCTCGTGCCCACCCGCCGGATTGATGACGAGGATATTCGCGAAAGGGCACGCCCGGTGCGGATCAGCGTCGATTTTAAGCCCCCCTCCGATCTTGGGTCAAGCGAGCCAGGCGACCGCCGGTCGATTCGGCCGGGCACTTTCAGGGCGGACGGCCGCTTGCCGGCCGGGCCCGGCCGAATTATATTGGACGCTCAGAAATCTCGACTTTGCGGGTCAGGGAACAGGGTCAGTGCGATGGCGATGCGGCTTTACGTCGGAAATCTTGCTTACGGGGTCACTTCGGAAGACCTCCAGGAACTGTTCGAGCAGTATGGCGTCGTCCGTTCCGCGCAGGTTTTGATCGACCGGGAGACCGGCAGGAGCCGGGGCTTCGGGTTCGTCGAGATGGACGACGCCACCAGCGGCGACGCGGCGATCAGCAACCTCGACGGCACCGAATTCCAGGGCCGCCGCCTGAACGTCAACGAGGCCAAGCCCCGGACCCCGGGAGGGGGAGGCGGTGGCGGCGGATATGGTGGAGGGGGCGGAGGTTACGGCGGCGGCGGTGGGGGCGGCTACGGTGGCCGGGGCCGTGGCGATTCGGGCGGAGGATACTGAACGCGATGCCCGAGCCGAACGGTCCCCATGACATTCGCTCCCGGGTCGAGGCGGTCATCGATCGCGACGTCCGGCCCGGCCTCCTGGCCGACGGCGGCGACGTCGAGGTGGTCGGGGTCGACGAGGATCGGATCGTCCAGGTCCGCCTGCTCGGCTCCTGCCAAGGATGTGCCTCCTCGATCTATTCGACCACGATGGGGATCGAGGCGGCCGTCAAGGCCGTCGTCCCCGAGGTCCGTTTCCTCGAAGCCGTGATCTGACCGACCTTCATGATCGCCACTCGCGACCGGCCCCCGGGCACCGGCCTCGACCGGCCCGACCCCTGGGTCTGGCCCAGGGCGGCGTACGTCCACATCCCGTTCTGCGCCCACAAGTGCGGCTATTGCGACTTCGCCTCGCTCGCCGGCTCCGACCACCTGGCCGACCGCTACCTCGATGCCCTCGCCCGGGAGATGGACTTCCTCGGCGAGCCGCAGCCGGTCGAGACCATCTTCATCGGCGGCGGGACGCCCACCCGCCTCGGAGCCCGCCAGCTCGCCCGGCTCCTGGCCGAAGTCCGGCGCCGGTTCCCGCTCGAACCGGGCGGCGAGTGGACCGTCGAGGCCAATCCCGGGACGCTCGACGCCGAGAAGGCGGACGTCCTGGCCGAGGGGGGCGTGAACCGGGTCAGCCTGGGAGCCCAGTCGTTCCAGCCCGAACTGCTCCGGGCCCTGGAGCGGAACCACGCGCCCGAGGAAGTCCCCAGGGCGATCGACCTCGTCCGCCCTCGGTTCCCGTCCTGGTCGTTCGACCTGATCTTCGGCGTCCCCGGCTCGACCCCCGCACTCTGGGCCGACGACCTGGAGACGGCACTCCAACTCGGGCCGTCGCACCTCTCCTGCTATGGCCTGGTCTACGAGAAGGGCACCGCGCTCTGGAAGCAGGAGCGGGAGGGCCTCGTCCGCCCGGTCGAGGAGGAGGCCGAGCGGGCGATGTACGAGCACACCATCGACCGGCTGACCGCCGAGGGGCTGGCGATGTACGAGATCTCGAACTTCGCCAGGCCGGGCCACGAGTCGAGGCACAATCTGGTCTACTGGGCCAACGACGCCTATTTCGGGGTCGGGCTGGGGGCGGCCCGGTATCTCCGAGGGGTCCGGTCGAGCAACACCCGCGACCTCCCCGCCTACCTCCGCCGGATCGAGGAGGGTCGCGAGGCGACCGGCCCGACCGAGACCCTCGACCCGGAGGCGAGGGCCCGCGAGACCGCCGTCCTCATGCTCCGTCGGACACGAATCGGCCTCGATCGCCCGGACTTCACGCTCCGGACGGGCTTCGAGTTCGACGCGATCGCCGCCGAGGCCCTCCCCCGCCACGTCCGGGGAGGCTTGCTCGAAGACGACGGCCGGAGGGTCCGGTTCACCCGCGACGGGTTATTCCTGGCCGACACGGTCCTGGCCGACCTGCTCTGAAGGCCCCGGATTCCGGCCGGACCTGAGCAGGTCGCGGATCTCGGTCAGCAGTTCCTGGTCCTTGGTCAGGGGCGGAGGGCTCACCTCGTCCTGTTTCTTCGACCGCATGAGCCAGCCGAGGAACTTAACGATGAAGACGAAGAGCGCCGCGGCCAGGATGACGAAATTGACGACATCGGCGAGGAAATGACCGTAGGGCACCGGCTTGTCCTCGATCGTGAACACCCACCCCTCGTAGCCCTTCGGCCCGGGCAGGATCGCCCCGACGAGCGGCATGATGATGTTCTTGACCAGCGACTGCACGATGTTGCCGAAGGCCCCGCCGATGATCACGCCGACGGCGAGGTCGACCACGTTCCCCTTGAAGGCGAACGCCTTGAATTCGTCGAGCAGCGAGAATGCCGTCTTCTTCGGGTCCATCGCTCCCTCGTCCTCGGGAGCCGGGCGGCCGGGCCTGGGGTGTTCGGCCCTCGGAGCCGCCGGGCATGGTCATGGATAGCAAGATCGGGGCCGATCCGGGAATCCCCCAGGCGGGGCGGAGGACGTCCCGGCCCTGACCGGGCGAATTGACGGCCGGGCTGGCGCCCAGGCTCGGGATTCCCTCGCGCTCGGCCGACCGGTCCGATCAATGCCCCCGAATCCGATGGGCCAGCACCGACGGCGGGGCGTCGGCCGTCGTGGCGAAGTCGTGGAGCACCCCGTAGCCCGGCGCCGCGTCCTGGAACGCGATGAAAGCACCGCCCTTGCCGTCGGGCTGGAAGATGCCGATGTCGGCGTGGCCGGTCCTCTCGTGGTCGGCGACCACCGGGTACGAGCCGGCATAGCCGTAACCGAGCCCGCCGTTGTCGCAGTACTCATCCTTGGCCGGGTTGAGGCCCGACGACGACGTTGTCACGAGATGGCTCATGATGGTTTCCGGGGTGGTCCGAAGTACCGAATGATTGCACCACAGAGGACACACAGGACACGGAGAAGAGATAACCTGATAAGGCCCGCTTCTTCGTCCTCCTCGGTGTTCTCCGTGTTCTCAGTGGTGAAATCCTCCGATTTCCGAGTCGGGGTCGAGATACCATCCCCGAATCTATCCTGAGCCTTGACCAATTACCTGTCGACTTCCGGCCGGGTCCTCGCTAAGCTTTGCTTCGCAAAGTTCTGTCGGCTGGCATTCCTCGGACTTCGGGAGGGAAGGCCTTGACGAAACTCTTCACGGCGAAGTTGATGGTGGCTTATCTGATCGGGCTGTTCGCGGTCACGCTGGGCGGCTTCTACCGGGCGGACGCGACGAGGAACCTGGTCCCCTTGCGGACGATGGAGCACGACATCCGGGCGGGCGGGTCGTCGTTCGTGATCAACTTCCTGGGGAACGTGGCGGTGACGGTCCCGATGGGGCTGATGCTGGCGGTCCTGCTCGGCCGGCGGTGCTCGATGCCGCGGGTCGCCGCGATCTGCCTGTCGACCAGCCTGGTGATCGAGGTCCTCCAGGGGCTCTCGGGGAAGCGGGTCGCCGACGTGGACGACGTGATCCTGAACACGCTCGGCGGGGTGATCGGGTGGGGCCTGTGGGTCGCGGGCCGCCGGTGGCTCGCGCCCCGGACGGATCAGGTCGATCCCGACCAATCCCCCGGCACGAGCGCCTGATTTCCCGCCCAGACGGGCGAGCTGGCGTTGGCGAGGAACCATTCGGGCGTGTAGATCTCGGCCGACTGGCAGCTCGTCGCCAGCCCGATGTGATCCGCACGGCCGAGGACCGGGAAGACCTCCTTCATCCCCCAGTTGTTGACGAACTCCTCCAGGAGCACGCCGTCCCAGCCGTGCTGATCCCGGAGGTTGCGCTCGATCAGCCGATACCGATCCCGCCAGGTCGCGAACGTGACGCCGTGGAACCAGTCTCGCCGGGCGACCCGGTGGTGATCGGCCGGGGCGACCGGGGATAGCTGGCGGTTGTAGGCCGTGATGGTCGAGACGTCCCGGTCGTCGCGGTACGCATCGGCCGCCCACTCGTAGAGCCGCAGGGCGTCGGGCGCCAGGGTCACGTCCTCCTCGACGAAGATCAGGAAGTCGGACCTGGCGAATCCGTCCCGCAGGGCCTCGGCGGTGTTCCGGCCGACGGTCAGGCGGGAGGCGTTCCAGGTCGGGATCGAGGGGGCGAAATCGATCGATTCCACGAGCGATCGGACCTCGTCGTCGCCGGGCTCGACGTGAGGCAGGAGGGTGTATTCGGCGATCCCCTCGCAGGCCGCGAGCGAGGCCAGGACCCTGGCCAGATAGTCGGGGCGCCGATAGGCGGTGAACGCGATGCAGTTCATGCCGGGAGCCTCGCCAGGTCCGGGGCGGTTCGAGGCCCCTCGCCGCTCGCGGGGACGGGCGGCCGTCGGGGGATCAGGCCGAAATCGTCGAGGGCCCGGACGAGGACCGGCCCGGCCAGATCCCAGGTGAAGTCGAGGGCCCGGACCTCGGCCGCTCGGCCCTTCTCCCGCCTCGCGTCCGGGTCGGCGGCGGCCTCCCTCATCAGCGCGACCAGCGATTCGCGACGGGGGACGCACCATTGTCCCAGGCCGCCGTAGATGGGACCCTCGGCCGGCTCCTCGCGAAAATCGACCGACCATCCCGTCGAGGGCGTCATGTAGGCCCGATGCTCCCCCCCCAGACCGGCGCGATGTCGGGGATTCCGCAGGCCATCGCCTGCAACGGCTGGAGGCCGAACCCCTCGCCCCTGGACGCGCTCACGAAGACGTCGAGCGACCGATACCAGTCCGCCAGGCTCTCGACCGAGAGCGGCCGACGGTCGAGGACGATCCGTGGGTCGCCCGTCGCCTTGACCGAACAGTCCGGCCAGCACTTGACCCGCAGTTCCACGCGAGGGTCGGCCGGGAAGGCCCCGCGGAAGGCGTCCACGACATCGTCGAGCCCTTTCCTCACGCCGCCGTGCGAGGTCCGCCCCGCGCAGCCGAACCGGACCCGGCCCGAGCCCTAGGGGGCGCCGGGGACGAAGACCTCGGCGTCGTAGCCCAGGGGCACGACCGCGATCGGCGCGGTCACGCCGCTCTCTCGGAACCATCGGGCGACCTCGTCGCAGGGGACGATCACGCCCCGGGCCCGGTTGAGGTTGGCGACCATCGTGGCGCCGATCCGGGTCGCCTCCCGCATGGTCAGGATCACGTCGCCCGGGGCGAGAGGGAGTTGCGGGGGGCTCGACTGGAGCCTCGGGCCGCCGGCGGGCGAGGTCACGATCCGGCTCGCGACCCAGGGGTCGAGGGGGATCAGGCTGTCGGCCCGATCGATCGCCTCCCACCGGACGGGAATTCCGGCTTTTTCCACCTGCTGGCAAAACGCCGTCGAATGCTGGCCGTAGCCGGAGTAGCTGTTGGCGTGGCCGCGGAAGACCAGAGAATCCGGCGACGGGTCGGTTCGTGTTGTCATCGCCTGCCGTTCGCCCCCGACGCCCCGCCTCGCCGGGCGATCCGCTTCGACCGCCAATCCGCCGGGAAACGGGACGTTCCATGTACGGTCATGAGCGGTCGGTATGCAAGCCGACGGGCCATCGGCGCCCGGGAGGTTGCCAACGGCCTTGGTCGCCCGAAGAATGGGAATCGTCGGCGGGGCGAGCCGGTCGAGCCGCCCCGAGGTCGGGACTTGAGCGAGGTCGATCTTGAACGCTTTCGAACCGCGACAGCTCGGGTCATCGGGAGTGACGGTGACGCCGGTGATCTTCGGGGCCTGGGCCGTCGGCGGCTGGATGTGGGGCGGCAACGATGAGGCCGACTCGATCGCGGCGATCCAGGCCTCGATCGACCACGGCGTCACCACCATCGACACCGCCGCCGTCTACGGCCAGGGGTACGGCGAGGAGGTGGTCGGCAAGGCCATCCGGGGCCGGCGCGACAAGGTCCAGGTCGCCACCAAATGCGGGCTCCGGTGGGACGATGCCGGCGGTTCCCAGCCGTGGGAGACGACGGACCGGCTCGGCAACAAGGTCACGATCTCCCGGAACTCGAAGCCCGAGAGCATCGCCGAGGAGTGTGAACGGAGCCTGAAACGGCTGGGCATCGACGTCATCGACCTCTACCAGATCCACCAGCCCGACTCCGCCACGCCGGTCGAGGAGACGATGGCTGCGCTGGTGAAGCTCCAGGACCAGGGGAAGATCCGGGCCATCGGCGTGAGCAACTACGATGCGTCCTGGATCAGGAGGGCCGCCGCCGTCGCCCCGGTGGCCAGCCTCCAGCCCGCCTTCAGCGTGATTCAGCGCAAGATCGAGAAGGAGATCCTGCCGGCCTGCCGCGAGCTGGGGATCGGCGTGATCGCCTACTCGCCGCTGGAGCGGGGGCTGCTCGCCGGCACGGTCCCGCCCGATCGCCAGTTCCCGCCCGGCGACCACCGGGCCTCGCACAGGTTCTTCACGCCCGAGAACCGCCGGCGAGTGCTGGATTCACTCGACAAAATCCGGCCGATCGCCGAGAAGCATGGGGTCAGCCTGGCCCAGTTGGCCATCAACTGGACCATCCAGGAGCCCGGGATCACCGCCGCGATCGTCGGCGCCCGCAACGCCGAGCAGGCCGAGCACAACGCCAGGGCGATGACGTTCAGGCTCTCGCCCGAGGAACGCGCCGAGTTCCGCCACGCCTTCGACGCAACCTCGGCGGCGATGATGTGAACCGGCGGCCGGGCGCTCGATCATGAGGTCCGGAGCACTCGACACGTCTCTTCGTAGCTTTGTTCCAGGTCGAGCGGTACCGCGAGATCGGGTGCCAGCCAGAGCGGCAGGATGGGCCGCGGTTGGCCGAGGACGAGGGGGTTCGCCCAGGTCTCCAGGAGCCAGCCGTCGCCGGACCTCGCCCGGCGATACTCCGACGCCTGGAGGAAGAAGGACGGATTGGCGGCCAGGGACGGGTCGGACTGGCCGAGCAGATCCAGGAGTTCGGCGTAAAGGTTCGCGGTCCGGGTCGTGACGATGTCGACGATGGAGACGCTGACCCCTCCAGGAGGAGAGCCGCGCACTTCACAACGAACGCGCGGCGGTGCTCGGGCCGATCCTTGTTGGACGGGCTGACGATCTCTACGGCCGCGACCAGGCGGCGACCCCGCCGGGCGTCGAAGACGCGGACCTCATACTTGTCGTCCTCGGGAGACTCGGTCGCGACGGCCAGGGTGGGCCGGGGCGGTGCCCAGACGGCCGTCGCCACGCCTCCATCTGACTCGATGACGGGGCCGCCGTCCGCCTCATCGCCCCGGAACGCCGCCACGTCGATCTCGATCGACGAGCCGAGGCGGATGTTCGGGGCCGCGACGTAGCGAGCCGGCAGGTGGCTCGCCAGTCCCATGACGATCAAGGTCGGCCACGCGCCGTGCAGACCATCCCACGACGTCCGGTCGTCCAGGGGCGGGCGAAAATGGTCGCGCAGCGGCATGCCGGGGTCCTCCTCGCCCCAGGAAACCTGGGGCGAGGCCGGGCTCCCAGCCGGATTGGTCAGTACGTCCGGCCCATGTGGCCGACGATGGCACGCTTCACTTCGAGCGGGTCGATCGGGCCGGACCTCCGATAGATCACCTTGCCGCCGGGGGCGACGATCATCGTGAAGGGCACAGGTCCGGGCCATTCCTTGTCGAGGGCCTCGGCGAGCTTGTCCTTGCTCTCGACCGTGCTGATGAAGTTGGTCGCCGAGACGTGGTTCTTCTTGAGCATCTCCAGGGCCGACTCGCGCTTCTCGGGCTCGTCGAGGCTGATCGTGGCGAGCTTGAAACCCCGGCCGCGATACATCCGGTTGATCTCGACCAGCTCGGGCAGCTCGGCGACGCAGGGGCCGCACCAGGTGGCCCAGAGGTTGACGAGGAGCAGGCCCTTGGAGTCGTTCTTGACGAGCTTCGCCACCCCCGCCTCGTCGATCGCTTCGAGCTTGACGGCCTCGGCATCCGCCTTCGCGAGCCACTGGCGGGCGCCCTCGCGCTTGTCGGCCCACTTGGTCGAGCAGCCCGGCACGCGGGTCGTCTCGACGGCGACCTTCGAGCCGGCCAGGATCGCGTCGACGGCGTTGATCGCGTCGTGCGACCTCACGGTCTTGACCTCCGAGTCGTCGAACCGCCCCTGATAGCGGAGCTTGCGGTCGGCGTCGAAGATGAAGATGTGCGGCGTGGCCAGGACCCCATAAGCCCGCGAGGTCGCCTGGGTGTCGCCGTCATACAGGTAAGGGAAATTGAACGCGTGGTCCTTCGCCCGGACCTTCATCGCCTCGAACGAGTCGTCGAGGTCGGTGTACCCCAGCTCGTCGAGCCGGACGGCCTGGGGGTCGTTGGGCGAGATCGCCACGAACGCGACGCCCTTCGACTTGTAGTCGTCGACGAACTTCTTGAACCGGGCCTCGTAGGCGTTGGCCGTCGGGCAGTGGTTGCAGGTGAAGGCCACGACCAGCACCTTGGCATCGGCGAAGTCCTTCAGGGCGTGTGACTTGCCGTCCACCCCGGGCAGGTTGAAGTCGGGGGCCGGCGAGCCGATCGCCAGGGGCTTGAGCCCGGGAGGGTCGGCGAGGACCGGCAAGCTTGCCAGTCCGGTCGCGAACAAGGCCAGGAAAAAGGCTCGGCGCATCGTCGGTGTCTCCCCTGGATCGGCAGGCGGGTCGTTCCCGGGCCAGTTTGGCAGGCGAGCGGGGCGATGCCAAGCCTCGACCCGGGAAACTGGTAGGATGGCGGCCATGATCGGTCGATGTCGCCTCGCCCGACCGGAGGTCTCATGCATCCCGACGACATCCCGAACTTCATCGCGAATTACGGCCCGAATGACGAGCGGTTTATCCGTTTCGAATGGAACGGGAAGCCGCCCGACGATTTCGAGGACGCGAACATGGACTTTCGCGAGGCCGTGATCGAGGCGGTCGTCGAGGACCTCGACGCCGCCCCGATCCTTCTCGTCCGCGACCTCTATCGGGCCGAGACTCGGTTCTCGGCCGAGGCGTGGTGCATCGGCGGCGAGGTCGGCCGGCTGGGAGAGCACCTATTGAGGCGCGGCGAGGATTTGTACATCGAGGATTACCTCGACGGCAAGGACCAGAGCTTCGACGCCCACGTCAGCACGGACTTTTTGGTCGACCGGCCTTTGGCCGAGCACCTCCTCGGGGTCGTCCGTCTCCGCCTGGAATCGGCGGCGGACGAGGAAAGTATCGAACTTCTGAGTGGGGCGCGGAGCTGTTCCAGGGGTGGGTGACGGCCTGCGAGTCGGAGGAATGGTCACGGCCCGATTCGGTCACGAACCGGACGGGCGATGCACGGCCCCCGAGGTCTCCGGTGCGGGTGGCGCCTCCTTGAACTGGGCCTTTTCGGTGTTGAAGGCCATGAACTTCTCGACGGCCCCGGGCATCAGGTGGAGGAGGACGTTGGCGATCACCCCCTGCCAGCCGAAGTTGACCTCGTCCTCGGGCTCGACGACGAGCCTCACCAGGGTGTCGATCCTCACTTGCGGGTCGTAAGTCGGCGGGATTGGGACACCCTGGTGGACCGCGTAGTTGGCCGCATGTTCGAAGAACTCGGTATCGTGCGCCATGCGCATCACGGTGCAGACGCGGTTGGACTCGACCTGCTCCTCTCTCGGTTCCTGCCGGAGGGTGTCGCAGAGCCCGACGATCCCGAACCTTGCAGCCGCGTACGAGGCGTGGAACGGTGCGGGGATCTTGCCGATCACCGAGGCGACGTTGATCAAAGTGCCGGCGTTCCACCCCCGGAAGTGCTTCAGGGCGATGCGGCTCCCGTAGACCGTGCCGAGTAGGTCCGTCCTGATGACCTGCTCGTGGTCGTCGAGAGGGACCTCGCCGCAACGCCCGGGTTGTTGATCCAGGCGTCGATATGCCCGAACCGGGCGATGGCCTGCCTCGTCGGGCTCTCGACGGCCGAGCGGTCGCACACCTCGGTCGGGACGGAAAGGGCCTGGCCCCCGGCGGCCTCGCACTCGCGGGCCGGGTCCTTGATGGTCTCGGCGCTCCGGGCCGCCAGCACGACCAAGGCCCCTCGCTCGGCAAGCTCCAGCGCCGTGCCCCTGCCGAAGCC
>JAJYDH010000646.1 GCA_021777685.1 Planctomycetota bacterium
ATGCCGCTCGTGCCGGTAGAGCCCCGCCGCGATGAACGCCCAGATCTGGTAGAAGACGAACGGGCTGGTCAGGACCAGGCCCGAAACCATGCAGATCATGAAGTAGATCGTGATGGTCTCCAGGGGTGCCAGCGAGACCAGGGCGTTGTGCGTGCCGAGCGTGGGCAGGCTGAGGATCTGGTCGCCCGCGTCGGAGTTGAGCGGCAGGGCGATGTTCTTCCCCTTGATCTCGTCCGATTCCGGGTCGGGGAGCATCGGCTTGAGCTTGGGGGCGATCTGGCCGACCTGATCGACGAACTCCTTGGCGGGGATGTAGGTCAGGACCGTCGGGCTGAGCCGTTTGTCCCTCCGGGCTTCTACCGAGAGCCGCTCGGCCTGGGCCTTGTAGAACGCATCGAGCGTCGTCTGTGCCGGCCGTTCCATCTGGTGGAAGACGGACATCCCGATGCTCTCGCCCAGGACGGGCAGGGGGATGAAGGTGATGATCAGGCCGGCGAACAGGCCGAGGAGCGCCAGGATCAGGCGGTAGCGCAGATCCTCGATGTGGTCGCCGAAGCTCATCGAGACCATCTGCGATTCTTCGGCGAACAGGTCTTTGTCGGAACGCATGGGTCGGTCCACCCTCCCTTGGCCCGGGAGGAGTCGAGGCGTGCCGGAGGTCGGCGGAGCGGGTGGGGAGGAGACGCGGGGCGCATCGGCTTGTCCCGAGGCCGAGTCCCACGGGGCGGCGCCGCCGGTGGCCTCGCGGGGACGGCCGGGCCGGCGGGAGCGTTCCTGGACCTTCAATCGTATCCGACCGGCCTGGGAGACGCCAGGCCATTCATCGGCCGGCCGCATTCGGAATGGGCCGTATCGAGGCCGGGGCCTCCGGGCCATCATGATCCGATCCGATCAGAACGGGATGTGCTCGATCGTGCTCGACCAATCCGCCGGTCCCGTCGCGTTCGCGATCAGGTCGAGATCCCGGACGAATTGACCGATCGTGCCGTGAAGGTGGTGGCCGAAGACCAGGCCGAGGAATGGGCGATCGATTCGTTGCCATTCCTCGGCCAACGCCTTGAATCGGATGTCCTGGGTGGAGAGGACTCGCCCTGGCAACTTGGCCCGCTCCAGGAGGTCGACGTCTTCAAGTTCCGCCGATCCGTCCTCCGACGCCGTGATCACGTCGATGCCCCGCCGTCGCAACTGCTCGGTGATCGAGCGTGGGACGTGGACGTCCAACATCAGCGGTGTCATCGGGCGGGATTCGCCATCAATCTCAATCGCATCGCCAGGGGGGACGATGGAGATTGGGCCCTCTCTCGCTCGTACGTCTCCAACTCTCGACGGATCTCGCCGTCGACCTCGTCGCGATGATCCCAGTAATAGAGCAAGGCCGAATGGGCCTCCGAGAGGCTCAGGTATTCGTATTGCCGGCACATCTCCTCGGCCGACCATCCGTGGGCGAGGTAATCCATCACGAGCTGGGCGACCCGGATGCGGGTATGCTCGGCCAGTCGTGCAGGGTGCCCTTCGGTCTTCTCGATGTGCGGATATTCCAGCCCGATCGCCATCGCTTTGGCCTCCATTCAGTCTGATCGATCATAACATGACAGACCTTGGGGGCCAACGAGGCGGAGCCGGCTCAGCAAGGCCATCTCGTGCCCCCTGCGAAACTGGCGTTGATCTTTTCCGGCATCGATAGACAATCCGTGACCCGGGAAGGTACAAGCAAGGACGTGGCGACAGCACCTTGAGGGTCGAAATGAAAAGGGTCATGGTCGACTCGCTTCACCCGCTCCGGTTCGAGCCGATCTTCAAGCGCCTGATCTGGGGGGGGCGGCGGCTCGCGACCGTCCTCCGCAAGCCGATCGGCGAGGGGTCGGAGTACGCCGAGAGCTGGGAGATCTCCGACCATCGGCTCGACGTGAGCCGGGTGGCCGACGGCCCGCTCGCCGGCCGGACCCTCCGCGACCTGGTCCATCGCCACGGCGACGACCTGTTCGGGCCGGCGGTCGGCCATCGCGAGCAGTTCCCGCTTTTGGTCAAGTTCATCGACGCCCAGCAGGACCTCTCGGTCCAGGTCCACCCCGACGACGATCGGGGGCGTCGGCTGGCGAATGACAACGGCAAGACCGAGACCTGGGTGATCGTCCATGCCGAGCCCGGCAGCAAGATCTACGCCGGGCTCAGGCCGGGCACGACCCGGGCCGAGCTGGCCGCCGCGATCGAGCGGGGGAATGTCGAGGAGTATCTCCATTCGTTCCCGGCCCGGCGAGGGGACTGCATCCTGATCCCGGCCGGCACCGTCCACGCCATCGGCGCGGGCGTGGTCCTGGCCGAGTTCCAGCAGATGTCCGACGCCACGTTCCGGCTCCACGACTGGAACCGGGTCGGGCACGACGGCAGGCCCCGGCCGCTCCACGTCGCCGAGTCGCTGGAGTCGATCAACTTCGAAGCCGGCCCGATCGTGCCGATGGTCACGTCGCCCGAGCCGATGCCCGGCGGCGTCCGCGAGCGGCTTTCGAGGTCCGATTACTTCGCCCTCGACCGGCTCACCCTGAACGCCCCGGCCTCGCTCGGCGAGGCCGATCGGTTCACGATCGTCCTGGGGATCGAGGGCGAGGCGGAAATCCGCTCCCGGGACCTGACGGTCCCCCTCGGGCTGGGCCAGACGCTCCTCCTGCCGGCCTCGATCGGCCCTTGCGAGGTCAGCCCGCGCGGGTCGGCGACGTTGCTGACCTGCGTCGTCCCCTGAGGCCACCGGGACGCGATCCCGGTCCTCGCACGAATCGCCTGGCCGAATGCCAAGGAGTGTCGCATGGCCGACGACCCCGAGCCGTCCTCGCCGCCGATCGCCCGCCGGTATCTGGAATTTCCGCACCTGCTCCGCGCCGTCAGGATCGCCTCCGACGGGAGGAAGCTGATCCTGGCGAGCCTGGGCCTGATGGCGCTCGCGGCCGGCTGGGCGGCGCTCGATCGGGCCTTCGGCGGGCCGTCGGTCGGCCTCTCCCGCGTCGAGCCCGGCTCGCTCGCCGAGTGGCCCACGGCGTTCGGGACCGGGGGCGTGCCGGCCGAGCTGGCCCGTCGAGTCTCGGAGCCATTCCGGGTGGTCGTCTCCCCCTTCCTCTTGTTGTTCCAGAAGGGCGTGGGGCCGGCCGGCTGGCTCCGGGCCGCCCTGACGGCGCTCTGGGCGGTCGCAGTCTGGGGGGTGTTCGGCGGGGCCATCGCCCGGATTGCGGCGGTCCAGGCGTCCTGCGATCGCCGGGTCGGGCTGGGCTCGGCGCTCCGGTTCGCTCTCGGCAAGTCGGCCTCCCTGATCGGGGCTCCGCTGATCCCGCTGCTGGCCGTCGCGGTCTTCGCCGGATTTTG
>JAJYDH010000086.1 GCA_021777685.1 Planctomycetota bacterium
GCCGAGATCAACGTCTGGGTCCAGAGCGGCCTGTCGGTCGGGACCATCGCCGGGCTGTTCATCGGCAGTCCGGAGGGGACCCAGGACCAGTTCAACAACGACTACTCGCTCGCGTTCGGGTCCGCCTCGCTCGGCTCGGTCCCGGCCGACGCCCTGCCGACCTTCTCGCTCGACTTCCACGGCGGGGTCCGCGAGGAGGTCTCGATCGCCAACCTGCTCACGTCGGGCGGCAATTACGCGGCGACCAACGTCATCGCCGGCTACGTCCGCGACCTCTACCGCGACATCCTCAAACGCGACGCGACCCCGGCCGAGGTCGGCGGCTGGGTCACCGGGGTCTCGAATGGGACGGTCTCGCTGCTCAACCTGCCCGCGGTCTTCCTCAACAGCATCGAGGCCAAGGTGAACTACGTCGAGGCCGAGTTCCAGGCCCTCCTGGGCCGGACCACCGACCTCGCCAGCGCCCTGGCCCTGGCCAACTACACGAACCGCGAGGCCATCGTCATCCTGATCGTCGGCAGCCCGGAATACTTCTCCAAGAACGGCGGGACCAACTCCACCTTCGTCCAGGCGGCGTTCCGCGACCTGGCGGGCATCGGGATCGACGCGACCAACCTCAACGCCTTCGTGACGAAGATGAACGCCGGCCTGACGACCACCCAGGTCGCCCAGCAGATCATCTACGGGGGCTCGCTCTACTTCACCAACACCGCCGTCCAGGAGATCACGCAGTATCTGCCCAATGAACAGCTCGGCGTGCTCCGGTCCGGCAACCTCCCGCCCGGGGCGGCCGGCCAGCCGATCAACCCCAACCCGATCCTGATCGACTACCTGCTCAACTTCTACGGGGCCGGGTTCACCGACGAGGACGTGATCGGCATCCTGCTGACCTCGCCCGACTACTTCTCGAGGATTTCCTATTACAAGGGAATCCTGAGGAGTCCGGGCATCCGGAATTAAGTCGGAGGGCCTTTCCCTCCCGGAGCGTATTCTGGCTCCCTCTCCCTTCGGGAGAGGGTTGGGTGAGGGGCTTCGCCGGCCGAGTGACCGCGGATCGAGCCCCTTTTCCGGCCCACTGATGATCCGACGTCCCTCACCCCCGGCCCCTCTCCCAAAGGGAGAGGGGAGGCAGAGGAGCGGAGGAGGGACGACGACTTCAGGCCGCCGCGCCGGCGGCGACCGGCCGCGCCTCGACCTTTTCACAGGCGCCGAGCAGGGTCCGGGCGACGTTGTCCCACGAGAACAGCCGGTCGAGCGGCTCTCGGGGGATCGCGACCGGCCCGGCGGCCTCGAAGGCCCGGTAGGCGTCGTCCACCGTCGAGGCGTCGCACGGGTCGAAGAAGTGGAGGCCCGGCGAGGAGAACTCGCGGAGCGAGCTGTTGTAGCTGGCCAGGACCGGCGTGCCGTGGCGGAGGGCGTCGAGGACCGGGAAGCCGAACCCTTCATACAAGGATGGGTAGATCGACCAGCCGGCCGTCCGGTAGAGCTTGCAGAGGGCCGCGTCGCCGACCACGCCCAGGAACCGGATCCGCCTGTTGCTGCCCGCCCGGCGCTCGAACTGTTTGAGATCCCGGCGCGAGGTCAGCCAGCCGATCGAGCCGACCCACCAGAGTTCGGCCTCCGGCGGCAGGGCGTTCGACTCGTGGAACCACCGGAAGAGGAATTCCGGGTTCTTCCTCGGCTCCAGGGTCGAGACGACCAGGCCGACGTCCGGCCGGCGGGTCGCTCGTCCCGGGTGGGCGTGGCGGCCGACGCAGAGGCTCGGGCCCGAGTGCGCCACGGCGATCCTCGACGGGTCGAGCGCCGTCAGCCACGAGGCGTCGCTGGCGGTCGAGTGCGAGACCGCGATAGCCAGGTCGGACGACGGGATCGCCTTCGAGCAGAGCCCCTGGAAGTGGGATCTCGTCACTTCTTTATGCGTCTGGGGCAGGATCAAGGGCGTCATGTCGTGGAGGATGCTGACCTCGCGGTCGAACGTCCGCGCGATCGGCCGGAGCAGCGGCCAGACGCCGATGCTGCCGTCGGGCGGGGTGCCGAGCGGCGTCTTCCTGCCCCGGACCAGCTTGCGGGCCCACGTCCCGAGGTCCTGGTCCTGCGACATGTCCAGCCCCGGCGGGGGCTCGATCGCCCGGTCCTTCATGAAGAACCGGACCTCGCGACGCGCGGCCATCGCCAGCGCGAGCCTCGCGGCATAGCGGCCGATCCCGGTCAGGTGCCGATCGCTCAGCGGGTTCGCGTCGAAGTACACCGGCGGCCCCGGCTCGATCCCCGGGGCGAACGGCAGGCTGGTCTCGGGCATGGTCGGAGGGTCCGATGATTAAATATTTGAAATTTCAGATCTCAAATTTGAAATCTGAATCATGATGAACAATAAAAGATGACCGATGGCCGAGCCTCTTTTTCGACCTTTGCCCATCGCCCATCCGTCCGTCGGCCATGCTGAGATGGCCCGGACGACGAGCGGCCGGTCACGACGCCCAGGCGAACCGGCCGGTCTCGACCCGGGGCAGGTGCGACAGGGCCTCGCGGAGGGCCTCCTCGACGACCTCGCGGCTGGCGTATTCGGCCATCCGGACCCGGGCGGTCTCGGCCATCTCGCGGTAGCGGTCGGGGTCGTCCTCAATGAGCGCAGCGCTCTCGATCAGGTCGTCGCGGAGGTCGGACCAGACCATCCGGTTCCAGTAGGTCTCAGTCTTCTTCTCGGGGTCGTGCGGCCAGTAGGTCGGCTCGGGGTGGGTCCTCGGCACGAACCCCACCTGCTCGTCCCTGCAGTCGGCCCTCGCCGAGTGGTCGGGCGCGATCGACGGCCGGCCGGCCGCGAGCGACTGCTGGAGCGGCAGGCATGCCCCCTCGGCCCGGCTGGTGTTCACGTAGAAGGTCGTCACCCGCATCAGATCGGCCATCTGCGCGTCGGTCAGGAAGTCGGTGATGACGACGAGCCGGCACCTGTGCTCGATGCCCATGTCCTCGTACATCTTCCGGAACAGGCAGATCTCGTGGTGCTCGCGGACCGGGTTCGTGGCCAGCTTGATGACCAGCGTCACGTCCTCGCGGTCGCGGAACGCCAGGAGGTAGGCGCTCAGCAGGTCGTGGTGGTTCTTCCGGCGGTCGCCGAGGTTGAAGATGCTGCTGTAGACCAGCCCGCCGAGCGTCAGGGGCGTCGAGGGCAGGAGCGGGTCGGGGGCCAGGACCGGCTCGCGGCCGAGCATCCGGAGGGCCCGGACCTTGAGCTTGGTGATCTTGTCGAGCGCGTCGAGGCTGAGCCAGGGCTTGGCGTAGAACCGGTAGGCGTCGCGGGCCATCGCGTAGCCCAGCCGGCCCAGGCCCGGCTTCTGGCCGGGCAGCGGCTTCATGGTGACGTGGTGCAGCCCGGCCGAGACCAGCAGGTAATGCCGGGTCATCGCGATCCGGTCGAGCGTCTTCGTCCCGAGCCAGGGATAGACCGTGCGGAAGACCCCCCGCGCGGCCAGGTAGGCCCGACGCTTCGCCCCGGGCCGGGCGGCGGGCGCGACGGCCTTCGGCGAGGCGACCTCTCCCGGCCCGGATTTCTCGGCCTGTTCCGACCCTCCCGCGTCCGCATCCGGCCCGCCCCAGGAGACGTGGCGGCAGGTGAGGGTCCAGGAGTGCTCGGGGTCCCAGGCGGGGATCTGGAAGTGTTCGGGCTTCAGGGGGACCGGGACGACGCCGATCGGGCAGTCGACCCCGCCCTTGCGGAGGGCGTCGCGCGTGAAGTTGCAGGCCGTCAGGATCATGTCGGCCCGCTTGCAGACCCTCGCCCAGTTCTGGCGGGTGTCGTATTCGAAGTCGCGGTCGGGGATGTCGGGGAATTCCCAGAACGGGAAGATGATGTTGGGCAGCGCCGGGGTCAGGTAGACGTCCTGGGGCGGGTGCAGCGACAGGTGGACCGGCCGGTACCCATCGGCCTCGGCCCGCTCGGCGGCGAACGGCAGGCTGCTCTCGGGGTGGTCGATCAGCCGCCAGGTCCCCAGCTTCTCCAGGACGGGCGCGAGGGCTTCGAGCACGAAGAAGTATGAATAGGCGGCCGAGCCCAAGGAGTTCTTGATCCCCTTCGCGCAGCCGGTCGTGCTGACGAGGAAGGCGAAGGGTCGCTCCGGGCCGCCCCGATTCGGGGAGGGTTTGATGTGGGGGCTCGGTACCATCAAATTGCTCTCCGATCCGTCGACCGATCGCCGAATCCATTCGGCAGGGCACGTCGAGGGTTTGGGCGGGAAATTAGCCCTCGCTAGTAGATCGGTCAATGGCAATCGACTTCGTGAGTCCGTCTGGCGGGGTTGGATCGGATGGGAGATGCGGTCGAAAATGCGAACCCAACCGCGTAGCCTCTCCATCCGGGCACGCGAACCGCCGATCTGGCCTCCCCTCGATCTCCGGACGGGCGCCGTGGCCGGGCCCGGCCGATCGAGTTCACTTGTCGCAGGCCCGGCAATAGGCGTTCTCGCACCACGAGGCTTGATGAGATTTGTCCCGGCAGCCGGTCGGCGCGACTTCCGGGGTCGAAAAGTAAGCCACGCCCGCGATGGCGGCCAGGAGTGCCGCGATGGCGGCCAGTTCTGAGAGCATCGGGATGATTTTCCTGAGTTCGTGGTCGGCTGGGCCTTTCCCAGATAGGCGTCTCCCGCCCTCGCGCCGGCATCGAGATTTCTTGGCCGATCGCCGAAACCGTGGGAAGTCCTCCCGGCGCTCCCTTCGGCATTCCCGGGCCTCCGGCATCTCCTGGACCGACCGGACCCTCGCGGTGGGCCCGGTGAGACGCGAACCCAACCGACCCCGACGGCACCGATCGGGCCCGTTTCCGGGCTGAACCCAATCCCGGCCCGGTCGGGGACGACCGACGGCTCGCCGGAAGACAAACCCAGCCTCGAACCGATGGTCGCCACGCCCTGCCCTCCCGGCCGAGACTCGAAAACTCGAACCCAACGCGGAGCCTCGCCCGAAGCGGGCGGCCCTCCCAACATATTCAGCCCGGCGCGTCGGGTTTGATCAGGGTATTCCGAGGGTTCTGCTGGCCGTCGTCGACGGGTAGAATGGCAGGACGTCAAGGCCGACCCGGCGCCGCCCGGTCGTCCTGTCTCGTTCCGGGCCCCATGCGGGAACGAGGATCGAAATCAAGGTTTCGAGAGGCCCCGGACCATGTCCTCACCCGGCGACCGGCTCCGAGCGGCGTGGTCCGAGCGGCCGATCATGATCCCCGGCGTCTTCAATGCGCTCACGGCGAAGCTCGCCGAGCGGCTGGGTTATCGCGCGATCTATCTCTCGGGCGGGGCGCTCTCGGCGGGATGGGCGGGCGTGCCGGACGTGGGGTTGCTCACCCTGACCGAGTTCGCCGAGCAGGCCGGCCTCCTGGCCGCCGCGACGTCCCTCCCCCTGCTCTGCGACGCCGACACCGGGTTCGGCGAGGCGATCAACGCCGGGCGGACCGTCCGCCTCTACGAGCAGGCCGGCGCGGCGGGGCTTCACCTGGAAGACCAAATTCTGCCCAAGCGCTGCGGGCACCTGACGGGCAAGGCCCTGGTCGAGCCCCAAGCGATGGCCGAGAAGGTCCGCGCCGCCGTGGGGGCCCGGCGCGACCCGGGTTTCGTGATCGTCGCCCGGACCGACGCCCGGTCGGTCGAGGGGTTCGAGGCGGCGGTCGACCGCGCGCGGCTCTACCTCGAAGCCGGCGCCGACATGATCTTCCCCGAGGCCCTCGAATCGGCCGACGAGTTCGCCCGGTTCGCCCGGGAAGTCCCCTCGCCGCTGCTGGCCAACCTGACCGAGTTCGGCCGGGGGCCGCTCCTCGGCTTCGACGAGCTGGCGGGCCTGGGCTACCGGGCCGTCCTCTATCCCTTGACCGCGTTCCGGGCGGCGATGAAGGCGGCCGAGGACGCCCTGATCTACCTCCGCGACCACGGGACCCAGCGCGACCTCCTCGGCAAGATGCAGACCCGCGCCGAGCTTTACGACCTCCTCGGCTACGCCGACTGGGAGGCGAAAGACCGCGGCTATTTCGGCGGGGACGGGCCGGGGGCCTGAGTCGGCCGGTGGTCCGTCCCGTAGGGTGGGTCGAGCCTCGGGCGAGCCCCACCATCCGAATTCGTGGTGGGGCTCGCCCGAGGCTCGACCCACCCTACGATGACTTGACATGACGCCCGTTCACCCGCAGACGGCCGCCCGGAGGGTCTCGAAGGGGCAAGGGGACTGGAAGGCGAGTCGGACCAGGTGCGGGCCCCGGGCGGTGGACGTCACCCCGACGACGTTGGCGCTCGACCACTCGGTGACGCTCTCCCCTTCGAGGCGGAGCCAGACCTCGGAATCGGCGTCGGGGATCTCGTCGAGGGCGACCGAGGCGCCGGTCTGGCTGATGTCCAGCAGGAGGGCGAAGTGATGGTGCGGCTCGGCGTCCGGGCCATCGGCGTCGTCGGCCCCGTCAAGGTCGGCCGGGAGGTCGGCGGGCAGGTCCCACCAGGAGAGGCAGGCTTCGCGACGGGTCGGCTCGTAGCGGGTGGCGCGGCGGAGGTGGGGGCCGGGTGGCGGCGTGACGGGACCCTGGCGGTTCGAGGACGGCATTGTCCTGCTTCTCCGATCTTTCGGCTTGGGGGGAGCGTCCTGTGCAGGCCGGCTCGGGCGGATGCATCGGGAGACGCGCCGACAACCCAAGAGTTGGCCACTCCCGCGAGCTTGTCAAATCGCGATGCGAACTCGCCCGGTCAGAACGACTGGTTGAGGCCGAACCAGATGACCGGCCCCCGGCCGGGGAGCAGCGGCTGGGCGATGTCGACCCGGATGTTGGCCCGCTCCAGGAACGAGAAGAGCGCCACGTCGACCCCGATCCCGAACCCCACGCCGTTGACCACCGGGCTGAAATGGCCGGCCAGGTACGACGCGCCGAAGTCGTAGAAGAGCGAGGCGTTGATGTTCCGCCCGCGGACGATGTGGTCGAGGGCCTGGATGTCGGTGTCTTCCACGATCGGGAACCGCCACTCGAACGAGCCCATCCAGACCGAGCTGCCCAGGTTCTGGTTCAGGTCGAGCGCCCGGAGCCTGGTGCCGCCGCCGAGCCGGAAATAAGGCACGTTGTCGGGGAATCCCAGCCCGCCGAAGCCGCGCAAGGCCAGGCGGGTCTTGGAGAAGTAGCCGAAACCGGGCGGGAGCTGGCGGACGATCCCGTATTCCAGGGACATCCGGACGTAGTCGTAGGTCGAGCCGAGCGCCCGGTTGCCGTACTCGGCCGTGACGTCGATCAGCTTGCCGCCGACCGGGTTCCAGACGGGGAACAGCGTGCTGAGCCGGAACCGGCCGCCGACCGCCGCGAACGGCTTGCTCACCGGCCGGCCGTTGTCCCCCGCCCAGAACTCGTTGCCGAAGCCGTAATACGCCTCGACGAACCCCGCGTCGTCGACCAGGAAGCTCGACGCCTCCAGGAACCGGTAGCGCGAGAACAGCCGGCCGCCCGAGTGCTGCTTGTCGTTGTAGAAGTTGTACAGGCCCTCCTCGTAGAAGATGCCCGAGGACCATTTGGGGTAGGGGAAGTGGGGGAACTGGAGCTGGCCGCCGAAGATCGCCTCGCGGAGCGCCGGCTCGGTGCCGGCCCAGAACGTCGCCTGGAACTTGTTCAGCCGCTGGATCGCGACTTTCGCCCCGCCTCGCTCGTACTGGTCGACGAACAGGCCCGAGACGATCGAGACCCGGTCATACGCCTGGAACTGCGACGACTCGTCCAGCGGCGTCATCAAGGGGGTGAACCGCCAGGCGACCGCCGGCTTCCAGCGGTTGTTGTCTGGCACGGCGTCGAGCAGCGCGTGGTCGGGGTCGACCTCCACCTGCGTCGGCCGGCCGGGGGATTGGACCGAGACGATCCACTCGGCGTCGCCGGTCCGCTCGACGTGGGCCCCGGGGACGTCGTAGGTCCCCCGCTCGGGCCAGATCGGCACCCGCAACTCCTGGTCGACGACCTTGCACATCACGACCGTCGGCTCGATCATCACTCCGGCCTGGCGGAGCTTGATCTTCACCGGGAGGTGCGGCTCCCATTCGCCCGAGGTCCCGACGTCGACGGCCTCGACCGACCAATCCAGGTCGCGATGCTCGATCAGCCAGCCGTCGAGGAAGTCGTTCCAGTCGATCGAATGGTCGAAGGAGACCAGCTCTCGGCGGAAGTCGGCGAAGCTCATCGTCTTCCAGGCGTAGGCGCGATAGATCTTCCTCAGGAATTCGAGGAACCGCTCGGTCCCGAGCCGGTTCTCGATCATGTTGATGACCTTGCCGCCCCGGTCGTAGGCGAGGCTGAACGCGGCGCCCAGGTTGCCCATCTCGTCCAGGTTTCGGATCACCGACCCGCCGTTCCCCTTGGCCCTCCAGCCGTAATAGCCGGAGAGGCGCAGGTCCTCGCGGCCGATGGTCGGCATCCAGGTGAGCCGGCGGTCCCAGACGATCAGGGGGGCGTTCCGGCCGTACTTCTCGTCGAGCCGCTTGGCGGTCAGGCCGTTGACGATCCCCTCGTCCATGAAGGTCTCGGCGTAGCCGTCGGTGCCGACGACGTTCCAGAACCACTGGTGCATCGTCTCGTGGGTCACGAGGTGCTCGATGTACCGCTCGCCCGCCTGGGGGAGCTTGGTCACTCGGTCGTCGAGCAGGACCAGGCCCGAGCACTCGTTGCCGTTCCAGCCGAAATACGACGTGGCGATCTCGAACTCGTCGTCGGGGTACGGGCCGAACCATCCTTCGTACTGGGGGATGACCTCGCACGCGTAGTCGAGCGCCTTGGCGGAGTTGGCGTGGTCCTCCGGGAACCCGACGATCCGGATGTTGACGTCGCCCGCCTTCCGCTCCAGGACCTCGTATCGGGCCGAGCAGGTCAGGGCGAAATCCCGCGCAGGGCTGGCGACGATCTTGAGGGATCGCCAGCCATCTTTCGGGGGCTTCGCCTCGGTGATCTTGCCCGAGGACGCGACGATCTGGCCTTCGGGGACGGCGACATTGACGTTGTAGAGCCCGGCATCCTGGTGCCAGGGCTGGTGCCAGGGGACGAACGGGGTGTGCTCCCAACCCTTGTCGTCGACGTGGGCGAGGACCGGATACCAGTTCAGGAGGTACGTCACCCCCAGATGCTGCCCCCAGCGGCCCCACTTGTCGGGAAGCTCGACGAGGAAATCCAGGTCCATGGACACCGTCGCGCCGGGCGGGACCGCTTTTGCCAGAGGAACGATCATGACCGTGTCGTTCTTGGGGTCGAAGGCGATGGCCAGGTCCCGGCCGTCGACCTTCGCGCCGTTGACGGTGATCCGCCGGCCGTCGGCGTCCATCGCCTCCTCGGGGCTGAGGCGGAGGACTTCCAGGGTCTTGGCCACCATCGGCCGGTCGGCTTCCGGGACCCGGTGCCTCGGGTAGACGTGGAAGACCAGCTCGGTCACGTCCTTCGACGTCGAGTTCGTGAACGTCACCCGCTCCTGGACGGTGACGACCCGGCCCGCCACGTCGATCCGGACGTCCATGTCATACCGGGGCAGGCCCTCGGGGATCGGCAACCGGGGCGCGCGGGGCGCATCCGGCCCCGATGCGGGCGATGCGCCGCAGAGTCCCAGCGCGAGCAGTCCCAGGGCGATCCATCGCCGACGATCCAAGTGCAGCGTCCCGTCGATCCTTCGACAGGCCCGAGGAAGGGACGATGATCCGTCCCGAGAATTCCTCGGACAGCGGGGGGCGGGCGGAGTCTAACGATTTCGGCGGATTGTGCCAGGCCAGCCTCGTTTCTGACCGCCACTCGTCTCTTTATCATTAACGCTTATCGAAAGTTACGGCTCCGGAACCCGCGTGATAGGGCTACGATACCGGGTTAAGTAATGGGTCATTTCGAGTTAATCCACACCAGGACACCAGAGGGTTAGAGGGATTGTGGGAAACGACCACTTGCCAGCAATGTGAGCAGAGCCTACAGTGCTGGCAACGCCAACACGACGTCAACACGACGAGAGGGGCTTTATGGCGACCGTAACTCCATCTGATCGAAAGAACGAGCCGAAGACTCGAACGACCGACTCCAAGAGTCGAGTCACCCTTCCCAAGGAATTCGCGAATAGCCTGGTGGACGTGGTGGTCGTGGACGAGTTCGAGGTCCGCATCCGCAAGGTGGTCTCGATCCCGGAGCGGGAAGCGTGGCTCTGGAAGAACTCCAACGCCCTCGGTGCGGTGATGATCGGCCTCCAGCAGGCCAGGGCCGGCGAACTTGTCGAGGGACCCGACCTCGCGGCGGACATGGCCGCTTTCGGGACCGATGAGGATTGACGATGCCCTTCGAGTTGAAGTGGACGCCCCGGGGTCTGGGCGACTACGAGGGCTTGCGGACCAGGGCCGAGGCCGCGAAAGCGGGTCGGGAGAAGAAAGGCCAAACCAAATCGTCCAAGGCCGAGGGTTTGTTCAAGCGGGTTCTCAAGACGGTCACCCTCTTGTCGGACAATCCCAGACATCCCGGGCTTGAGTGCCACGAATACGACAGCCTGGACCATCCTTTTGAGAAGGATGGGAAGGTTTGGGAAGCCTACGTTCAGAATAATACGCCGGGAGCTTACCGACTCTTCTGGTGTTACGGACCCGGGCGCGATGTGATCACGATCATAGCCATCACGCCCCATCCTTGAGTTGAGATCCAAAACGCCGCTCGCCCGCGATCCGACCTCGGTCGGATCGCGGGCGTTGCTGTTTTGAATCGGATTGGCTTCGTCTTGGAAAAAGGCCAGTCGACTATTGGGTTCGGATTTCCGGAGGGGATCGATCCGGACAGGTGAGAGATTGGGTTTGAATTTCTCCGGTTGCCCGCGCCTCGACCCGGCGTCAGAACCGGGTCATGACCAGCGAGGCGTTCTGGCCTCCGAAGCCGAAGCTGTTGGAGATGGCGGTCCGGACGGGGATCTCTCGGGCGGTGTTGGGCACGTAGTCGAGGTCGCAGTCGGGGTCGGGCGTCTCCTGGTTGATCGTCGGCGGGATGACGCCCTTCTGGAGCGAGAGGGCGGTCGCGGCGGCTTCGAGGGCCCCCGATGCCCCGATCAGGTGGCCGACCATCGATTTCTGCGAGCTCATCGGGATCTTCGCCGCTCGGTGGCCGAAGACCCGCTTGACGGCGACGGTCTCCATCAGGTCGTTCAGCCGGGTGCTCGTCCCGTGGGCATTGATGTAGTCGATGTCGGCGGGGTCCTGCTTGGCCTCGCGGAGCGCCGCCCGGATCGCCAGCGCGGCCCCCTTCCCTTCGGGCTCGGGCCGGGTGATCCCGTAGGCGTCGAACGAGGAGCCGTAACCCGTGACCTCGGCGTAGATTGTCGCCTTCCGGCGCTTGGCGCGGGCGAGGCTCTCGAGGATCAGGACGGCCGCCCCTTCGCCCAGGACGAACCCGTCTCGCTGGCCGTCGAAGGGGCGCGAGACCTGCGACGGCGGGCGGGTCGAGAGGCTGACGGCCTTCATCGCGTGGTAGGCGACCATCATCAGGGGGTCGAGCCGGCTGTCGCAGCCGCCGGCGAGCATCACGTCGGCGTCCCCCCGGCGGATCAGGCGGAACGCCTCGCCCACGGCCTGTGTCCCGGCGGCGCAGGCGGTGACGATCGTGTTGTTCGGCCCCATCGCTTGATGGAGGATCGAAAGGTGCGCCGCGGCCATGTTGGGCAGGTGCTTGAGCAGCCAGAGCGGGAAGATTGACTCCGACTGCGCGGTCGCGAACCGGCCGACGTCGAAGCCGCCGTCGTGGCCGATCCCCTTGGAGATCGGCCCGACCAACTCGGCGACGTCCATCGGCGTGATCCCGGTGCCCATGCAGACGCCGAACCGCGCGGGGTCGAGCTTCTTCGGGTCGAGCCCGGAGTCCTCGACCGCCAGGGCCCCGGCCCCGACGGCGAACTGGACGGCCCGGCTCATCACCTTGAGGTTCTTCCGGTGGTCGCCCAGGTAGGGCGAGACGTCGAACCCCTTCACCTCGCCGGCGATCTTGATCGCCTGGCCCGAGGTGTCGAAGCTCTCGATCAGGCCGACGCCCGAACGCCCCTCGACGATCGCCTCGCTGAACGCCCGCCGGCCGATGCCGTTGGGCGAGACGATGCCGATGCCGGTCACGACAACGCGACGCATACGAACCCCCACCGCTCGATCCCCAGATGCCGACTCATCGGTGTCGCCGCGAGATCCTGAGACGCCCGGGCCGACCGCCGCGAACCTCGGAGAGGCCCGCCACCGTCGAAAGTCTCAAGACGTCTCCCCACATCCTATCACCGGAAACGCCAGGATCAAGTAACTTGGATAAAATAGGCAAGGAAATAGAAATTAGGTTGTGAATGCCGATTATTTTGAATGGGCTGGCGATTTTCCGACGGGAGGATCGAGGCCGGCCCCCGAGGATCGCGGGGGTCGTGACGGGGCCGACGGTTCTTGTTAGATTGGTCATGAGAATTTTCGAGGGTATCGAGGTCCATCCGGGCGTCCGAGACGCCCGGGACGAGTTCGAGGGCGTGATGGTCCTGACACTGGCGGAGCGGTCGAGTCTGATTGCCCCTTCGGCGACCCTGGCGATGGCGGGCGAGGCGAAACGGCTGAAGTCGGAGGGGGTGGACGTCCTCGACTTCGCGCTGGGCGAGCCCGATTTCAACACGCCGGAGAACATCCAGGAGGCGGCGATCCGGGCCATGAAGGCCGGGCACACCCACTACACGCCCCCGGCCGGCATCCCCGAGCTGAAGCAGGCCCTGGCCGAGCACTACACGAAGAAGATCGGCTTGCCGACCCAGCCTGCCCAAATCCTGATCTCGAACGGCGCCAAGCATTCGATCCACAACGCCCTGATGGCGGTCTGCGGGCCCGGGGACGAGGTCATCATCCCGGCCCCCTACTGGGTGAGCTACGCCGACCTGGTCAAGCTCACGGGCGCGGTCCCGGTCGTGGTCGAGACGACCGAGGAGGAGGGGTTCAAGCTCTCCCCCGAGAAGTTCCTCGCCGCCGTCACGCCCCGGACCAGGCTGCTGATGATCAACAGCCCGTCCAACCCGACCGGCGTGGTCTACGACCGGGCCGAGCTGGAGGCCCTGGCCGACGCCGTCTTGACGACGAAGGCCGGCGTCCTCTCCGATGAGATCTACGAGCAACTGACTTACGGCGACGCGAAGCCGACCTGCTTCGCGACCCTCCGGCCCGGCCTGGCCGAGCGGACGATCACGATCTCGGGCGTGAGCAAGACCTACGCCATGACCGGTTGGCGGATCGGCTGGGCCATCGCCCCGGCGCCCGTGGCCAAGTTCATGGGCGACCTCCAGAGCCAGGAGACGAGCAACCCCTGCTCGGTCAGCCAGTACGCCGCGCTCGAGGCGGTCGTCGGCCCGCAGGACTCGGTCCGGGCGATGCTCGGGGAGTTCACGAAGCGCCGGGCCTACGTCCTGGAGCGGATCGAGCGGCTGCCCGGCGTGACCTGCGTCCCCCCCGGCGGCGCGTTCTACGCCTTCATGAACGTCTCGTCCCACTTCGGCCGGACCCTGGGCGGGCGGAAAATCGAGGACTCGACCTCGTTCTGCGTGACGGCCCTGGCCTCGGCGCACGTCGCGATGGTGATGGGCTCGGCCTTCGGGACCGAAGGCTACGCCCGTCTCTCGTTCGCCACCGACCTGAAGACGCTCGAACGGGGCTTCGACGCGCTGGAGGGCTTCCTCAAGGGCTGATCGCCCGACCCTCCCGACAAATCCCGACGGGCAATCCTGCTGGCCCGGGCGGCGGATCGCCGATAGGGGAGTGAGGATGTCAGGAGTCCTCGGGATCGAGCTTGCCCGGACGGGCCGGATGGACTATGCTCCGCCGGCCCTTCGAGCCCCCCTCGCGTCCCAGCAACCAGGATGGCCCCTCGTCCCACGCCGGTCGCCCCTCGGGGCTCGATCGGGGAGGATTCCGTCATGGTCCGCCGCCACGCCCTCCTCGCGCTCTCGGCCCTCCTCGGGTGTGTCGGCTGCCACGCCGGGACGTCGGGGAACCTGGCGAGGCAGGACCCGCCGCTCGCCAAGAATACCGTCACCGTGACCCGGTTCATCGCCCAGCATAACCGGAACGCCCAGGCGATCCGGTCGCTCCAGGCCTCACCCAGGATCGAGGTCACCGACGAGAGAGGCAGGCAGGGTCGGGTCAACGGCCTGATGGCGATGGAACGTCCCAAGAATTTCGAATTGGTGCTCAAGGCGACCGCCGCGGGCAAGGTCGCCGACATCGGCTCGAACGACCAGGGGTTCTGGTTCTGGGTCAAGGACAACCCGGATAAGGCGATCTACGTCTGCGACCACGAGCACGTCGACGCCAGCCCGCTGGCCATCACCCTCCAGCCCGACTGGATCATCGAGGCGATGGGCCTCCGCGAGATCTCCAGACGCGAGGCCGAGACGATCAACGCCAAGCCCGGCGACAAGCCCGGCACGATCCTCCTGACCCAGTTCCGCAAGGACGCCAAGGGCGACACCCTGACCAAGGAGACGGTGGTCGACGAGACGTCCGGCCACATCGTCGAGCACCGGCTCTGGGCCGGGGCCAAGAAGCAACTGCTGGCCCGGGCCACGGTCAGCCAGTATCTCGCCAAGGAGCTGACGGCCGCCGGCGACGACGGCGCCGTGACCCGCGTCGAGCTGCCCGAGAAGTTCCGCCTGGAATGGATGGTCGAGAAGTTCACGCTCGACGTGGCGATGGGCGACCCGAAGACGGTCACGATCAATCCCCAGTTCTCCAGGGACCGGAAGCTCGCCCTGTTCACCGAGCCGACCATCGCCGGCACGACCCGGTTCGACCTGGCGAAGGTCGGGAACCCGGCGACGGCGACCTCGTCGAGGGTCTACGAGTCCATGCCGGCGCCCCGGACCGGCGTCCGGCTCGGCCAGCCCGAGCCGGTGCCGATCGGCGTCGAGGGGGCGATCCAGTCGAGGCTCGGCCCGGACCCGATCCCCGCCGCCTCGAACGGCCGGTCGCCGCAGGATCTCGGCATCGTCGGCCCCCTCGTCCCCACCGGGGCCGACCCCGAGGCCGTCCAGGCCGCCGCGAGCCGGAGCTGGCGCCGAGGCCCGGCCCTCGAACAGTGACGTCTTGGCCCGGCTCGCCGTCAGAGTCGGCGGAGGCCCCGGGACGCGGGGCGTACCCTCCTATTTCTCGACCTCGTCCGTGACGTCGATGAAGACGTATGGGGTCTGATAGGCCGAGTAATAGCTCCGGTCGACCAGCGTCCCCAGCTTCGAGCCGAGGCAGGCGTCGAGGACGACCCTCAGGGTGTTGACCGGCGTGATCGCGTCGTGGATCTGCCCCCGGGCGCCCTCGGGAAGGTAGCAGGCGTTGAGGATCGTCATCCGCTCGCGGAGGTCGTTCGGGCGGTCGTCGCCCGAGTCGAAGTGCGAGCCGGGGCCGTGGTCGCCCTGGATGAGGATGATCGGGGGCGCCGGGGAGGAGGCCAGGATGCGGTCGACCGCATCCTCGACCCTCGACGTGATGTACTCGACCTGTTCCCGGTAGCGGGCGGCATACCCATCCGGGCCGCCGTGCCCTTCGAGGCGGCACCAGCCCTCGCTGTCGTTGAGGGTATAGGCTCCCTCGCGGGCCGAGACGTCGCGGCCGTCGGCCCCGAAGACGAACGGCGGGTGCGGCGCGACGACGTGGGCGAAGGTGAGGGTGGGGGAGTCGGACGGGTGCGACGCGGCGGGCAACTCGTCGAAGACCTTCAAGATCCGGGCCCGGTGCTGCCCGTGCGGGGCGTGCTCGGCCCGCTTCCCGAGCAGGAGCCAGAGCGGGGTCCGGTCGGCGACCAGGGCGTGGAAGGTGCCCAGGGTCCCCGGAGGCGCGAGGGTCAGGTCGGCCCGGAGGGATTCGGTCGCGTCGAAGCCCGAGGCGAAGGTCACGACCCGGTATCCGGCCCCGCGAAACGCCCGGAAGGCGGCGTTGTCCGAGATCAGCCGCCTGAGCGGGAGCCGGCCCTCGGACCGGCTCCCGGCCAGGTCGTCGAGATAGCGGAGGTTCAAGGTCGCCGCGAGCGACAGGGCCGTCTGGCAGTAGTTCGAACGCCCTCGGCGGGCGACGACGAACCCTTTTCGCTCCAGCCGGCCGAGGAACCCCGAGTTGTCGAAGCCGTAGACCTCCTTCAGGACGTCCGACCGGCCGTAGGCGTCGAGCACCAGGAAGTAGACGTCCGGGAGCCGGCCCGACCCCGGCGAGATCGCCGGGACGGGCCTCTCGGCG
>JAJYDH010000087.1 GCA_021777685.1 Planctomycetota bacterium
ACCCTGACCGGCCCGGTCCGCGAGCTGGTCAACACCCGGATCGTCAACGTCCTGAGCAAGGGGCTCGGCGTGGTCGCCCGCGACGAGAAGGGCAAGGAGCTGGTCGTGACCCTCCTGCCGCGCAACGGCGAGGTCCCGATGGAGCACGCCAGCGACTTCGGGACCGACCTGGCCAACCAGTCGGGGGTCGACATCCAGGTCATGGCCGGCGAGCGAGACAGCGCCGAGCCGCTCGACTGCAAGCTCGTCGGGACCGCCACGCTGAACCTCCCGCCCGGCCTGCCCGCGAGGAGCCCGATCCGCGTCAAGTTCGCGATCAGCCGCGACGGGCGATTGAACGTCACCGCGACCGACCTCACCGGGGGCGGCTCGATCGACGTCGACTTCGAGACCGAGGCCGTCATGAACGCCGAGGACGTCGCCGAGCGGTCGTCGGCCCTGCGGCTGCTCAACGTGTCCTGATCCGAAGGGGAAACCGACATGGCAACCGCGACCGAGACCCGGACCAGGCCCGAGGTCGGCGAGCTTCGGTTCATGCTCTACAACGTCGGCTGGGAAGGCTACCAGGCCTTGCTCAAGATCGTGGGCGACCACGGGCCTCGCATCACTTACTCTCGGGGGAGTGTCGAGCTGATGTCGCCCTTGCTCCCCCACGAAGGATTCAGCAAACGGCTCGGACGGATCGTCGAGGCGATCGGTGAGGAACTCGAGATCCCCATCAGGCCGTCCCGGTCGTTGACCTGGAATCGCGAGGATCTCGACCGGGGGCTCGAGCCCGACGAGAGCTTCTTCATCGCCAGCGTCGGACGGATCGGGAGCCGGATGAAACTCGACCTCGAGGTCGACCCTCCTCCCGACCTGGCGATCGAGGTCGAGATCACGAATAGCATCCTCGACAAGCTGGAGATCTACGCCCGGCTCGGGGTGCCCGAACTCTGGCGATTCGACGGCGAGAGCTTGACCGTCCTGCTGCTCGGAGCCGACGGCCCGTATGCGCCATCTACTCGAAGCGCCGCGTTCCCGTTCCTGCCGATGGACGAGGTCGCCCGATTCCTCATCGACCCGGACCTGTCCGACGAGAGCCGATGGGGGAGGACGTTTCGGAGATGGGTCCGCGACGTCCTGCTCCCGATCTACCGCAACCCGGCCTGACCGGGATCATCCCATGGCCGCTTTCGTCGAAGCTGATCCCTCGACCCGAGGAGGACTCGATCGTGAGTAAGGTCGCGAATGTGTACTACGACGGCGAGGTCTTCCGGCCCGAGGGTCCAGTCGACCTGGAGCCGAATGCCCGCTATGTCATCTCGATCGAGGCGGCGCCAGCCCGAGCGACCCAGGAGGTTGCCCCCGAGAATGGCGAGACCGCCTGGGACGTGCTCGACAGGCTGACCGGTTCGATCGAGGGGCCGGGTGACTGGGCGTCGGAGCATGACCATTATCTCTACGGGACGCCGAAACGGTCGGGAGACCCGAAGGAATGACGGTCGATCCGATGCTACTGGACACGGTGTTCGTCCAGGCCCTGCTCGATCGGAACGACCAGCTCCATGCCAGGGCGAAGTCCTTGCGACCACTCCTCGACCGGGCGAAAACGGTCTATATCACCGAGGCGGTGCTGGTTGAGATTGGTAACGCCTTGAGCTCTCGGAACAGGGCCGGTGCGGTCGCCTTCATCGAGATGTGCTATCGGACGCCGAACATCCGCGTGGTCGAGGTCGATTCGCAACGGCTCATGAACGCCCTGGCCCTCTATCGAGATCGTCCTGACAAGTCCTGGGGCCTGACCGATTGCCTCTCGTTCGTCGTCATGCGGGAGTTCGGACTGACGGACGCCTTGACCGCCGATGAGCACTTCGTCCAGGCCGGGTTCCGGGCGTTGATGCGGGAAGGGACGTGAGCGACATGCCCACCTTCGTCGGGATCGACCTGGGGACGACCAACTCGGTGGTCGCGGCGCGGAACGCCTACGGGCGGCCGGAGGTGATCGCCAACCGCGACGGGCGGAACATCACCCCCTCGGTCATCTACTTCGGCTCAACCCCCCCGGCCGTCGGCGACGAGGCCAAGGAGTGGGCCCGGCTGGGCAACGAGCAGATCGCCAGCTTCTTCAAGCCCCACATGGGCAGCCCGCTGTACCGGCTCCGGTTCGACGGGCGGGACTACGACGCCACCGACCTCTCGGCCCTGATCCTGGGTCGGCTCAAGGAAGACGCCGAGGCCAAGCTCGGCTCTCCGGTCGAGCACGCCGTCATCACCGTGCCGGCCTACTTCGCGGACGCCCAGCGGAAGGCCACGATGGAGGCCGGCCGCCTTGCCGGGCTCGACGTCCGGCGGATCATCAACGAGCCCACCGCCGCGGCGCTGGCATACGGGCTCCAGAAGTCGGGCGTCGAGGAGACCGTCCTGATCTACGACCTCGGCGGCGGGACCTTCGACGTCACCGTCGCCCGGATCACGCCCGACGAGGTCGCCGTCCTCTCCACAGCGGGCGACCGCGACCTCGGCGGCAAGGACTGGGACGACCTGATCGCCACCTATCTCGCCGAGAAGTTCGCCGCCGACACCGGGCTCGACCCGCTCGACGACCCGGTGGCTTTGAATGAAGTCTTGACGCTCGCCGAGCAGGCCAAGTGGACCCTCTCGGAGCGGACCTCGGCCCGGATCACGATCCAGATCGGCCAGCAGAGGAAGTCGTACGAGCTGGCCCGCGCCGAGTTCGAGGTGATGACCTTCGCCCTCATGGACCGGACCAGGCGGCTGACCGAGGAGGCCCTCGAAGAGTCCGGCCTGACCTGGAAGCGGCTCTCGGGCGTCCTGCTGGTCGGCGGCTCGACGAGGATGCCGATGGTCCGGTCCTACGTCAAGGAGATGGCCGGCCAGGACCCGAGGGCCGGCGTGAACGTCGACGAGGTCGTCGCGCTCGGCGCGGCGATCCAGGCGGCCATCGAGGCCGGCGAGGGGGCCGACGATGCTCGACCCCGGTTCACCCTGGGCGGCAAGCAGCCCCAGTACACGCTGGCCGGGGCCCGGAAGGTGGTCGACGTGATGTCGCACAGCCTGGGGGCGGTCGCCGTCAGCCCCGACGGGTCGAGCTACGTCAACGACGTCATCATCCGCCGGAACTTGCCGATCCCCGCCGAGGACCGCAAGGTCTACCTCCACGAGACCCACGGCGGCCGGAACGAGAAGCTGGAAATCTACCTGACCCAGGGCGAGAGCACCCGGCCGCTCGACTGCTCGGTGATCGGCAAGTACGTCTTCACCGGCATCCGGGCCACCGACGCCGAGGTCCGGGTCGACGTCGCGATGTCCTACGACGTCAACGGCGTCGTCCAGGTCCACGCCACCCAGCGCGACACCGGCCACGCCCTCCAGATGAAGGTCGAGGCGGTCCCCGACGACCTCTCGTGGCTCGGCCTGCCCCCGTCCTTCGACCCGGCCCGGGCCCCGGCCGACCCGACGCGGATCTACCTCCTGATGGACGTCTCGGCGAGCATGGCCGGCACGCCGCTGGTCGAGGCCCAGCAGGCGGCGCGGGCGTTCCTCGACAAATGCGACTTCACCAGCACCGAGGTCGGCCTGATCTCGTTCTCCGACGAGGTCACGCTCCAGGCCGAGGCGACCGACAACGTCCGGAAGGTCCAGGCCGCCCTCGCCCGGCTCGAGCCCGACGGCACGACCAACCTGAGTGACGCGATCGAACTCGCCCGCCAGAAGCTCAACCGGCTCGACCGGACCCGGTACATGGTCATCCTCACCGACGGCTACCCCGACGCCGCCGAGAGCGCCGCCGAGCAGGCCGCGAGGGCCCGAGGCGAGGGGGTCGAGATCGTCGCCATCGGCATGGGCGACGCCGACCTCGCCTACCTCCGGCGCCTGGCCAGCACCGAGGAAGGCTCGATCTTCGCCCGCCAAGGGGAGCTGGTCGGCGCCTTCGGCCACATCGCCCGGGTCATCGCCGAGGGGGGCCGCTCGCTGCGGAAGCTGCCATGAGCACCGCCCCTCCGCCCGTCGTCCCGCGAGTCCGATCGGCGAACCTCCGCCAGGCTTACGACCTGGCCCTGGCCGGCGCGATCGGCGCCGTCTGCGGGCTCTACCTGTACGTCGAGCTGGTCCATGCCGAATCGGTCTGGCTCCGCGACGCCCTGGCGGGCGTGGCGATCGGCGGGACGATCGGGTTCTTCCTGAATGCCTGGGGGCCCTCGGGCGACGGGGCATGGCTCAAGCTCGCGAGGGAGGCCACCTGGGGCGCGCTCGCCGGGGCGATCGGCGGCGCGGTGGGGCTGGTCGTGGGGGAGTTTGTCCTCGGCACGTTCCAGGGCGGCCTGGTCGGCCGGGCGGTCTCGTGGGCGATCCTCGGCCTGGGGATCGGCGCCAGCCAGGGGCTGGCGACCCGCTCCGGGCAGCGGCTCCGATTCGGGCTGATCGGCGGGTCGATCGGCGGATTCGCGGGCGGGTTCCTGTTCGAGGCGATGCGGAAGGGGATGGGCGACCGGTATGATCTGGGGCAAGGGATCGGCATCGTCCTGCTGGGCGCGGGGCTCGGGCTCTCGCTGGCGCTGGTCGAGCAGGCCCTCCGTCGGGCGTGGGTCCAGGTGCTCCGAGGGCGGCAGGAGGGCCGGTCTTACCTCCTGGGCGGCAAGACGTCGGCCCTCGGCCTCGACGAGCGTGCGGAGGTCGGCCTCTTCGGCGACCCCACCGTGGCCCGGAAGCACGCCGAGATCGTGGTCAACGGCCGCGACTACGTCCTCCGGAGCCTCGCACCCGCCGGCCGGACGAAGGTCAACGGCGAGGTCGTGACGAAGGACCGGGCGCTCCTCGACGGCGATCGGATCGAACTGGGCCAGACCCTCCTCCTCTTCCGGCGAAGATAGATCATGAAAGCTTTCGGCAGAATTCAGTTGAAGTCATGACCGTAGGGTGGTTCGAGCCTCGCCGAGGCTCGAACCACCCTACATATGACCCTCCTCCTCTTCCGGCGAAGATGACCAAACGATGGGCGCGACCGTGAAGGCGGGACAAGGCGGCTGGGCCCTGGAGGTCGTCCGGGGCAAGGATGAAGGCCGGGTGTTCGCGCTCGGGGCCGGCGAGGTCGTGCTGGGCAACGCGCCTGGCGACCGGGGCGGCCTCGACCTGGCCTCGCAGGAGGCCCCGGCATCCCCACGGCGGATGGCCGCGCGGCATGCGTCGCTCGAATGTTCCCCCGGCGGCCTCTCGGTCCGCGACCTGGAGAGCCCCGGCGGGACCTTCGTCAATCGCCAGCGGGTCCTGCCCGGCCAGGCCAAGCCCCTCCAGCCCGGCGACGTGATCCAGCTCGGCGGGGTCCAGCTCAAGGTCGTGGATTCCAGATCGGCGTCCGCGCCATCGCCCCCGCCCCGGCCGGCCGCGAAGCCCGGCCTGTTCGCCTACTCGATCCCGGGCGGGCCGACGTGCCGGACCTGGGACGACTTCCTCACCGCCTCCGCCCAGCGCTGGGAGGCGCTCCGCGAAGAGCTGGTCTCGGGCCGGCTGGCCGGCTTCCTGACCTCGATCGGCCGAGGCGACCTGGCCCCCTCGGCCCGTGCGCCCGGCTCGGCCGACGAACGGCTCGACGCCTGGCTCGGCTCGCTGCCGACGACCGCGGCGGCCCGGCCCGAGCTGGACGTCCACCCCGCCCGGCTGGTGATCCGGGTCGCGCCCGGCGGCGGGACGGTCCGGCGGTCGTTCCAGGTCGCCAACGTCGGCCATCGCCTGCTCCGCTCGACGGCCCGGGTCGAGCCTCCGGGTGTCGCCTGGCTGAAGCTCCCGCCCGAATTCGCCGGCGGGCCGTTCGTGACCGTCGAAGGCTCCGAGGTGCCCCTTGACGTCGCGATCCCGGAGACGCTCGATCGACCCCTCAGGGCCGAGCTGGTCATCGAGGGGAACGGCGGCTCGAAGCGGGTCACGGTGATCCTGGAGGCGAAGACCGCCCAGGCCGAAATCCCCGACGCGAACCCATCCGGCGATCGACCTTCTGCGGGCGGGGCGACGATCGCCGAGCTGATCGCCCGGCAGTCGCCCGCCGCCCGCGTGGGGACCTGGGGCATGGCCGCCCTGGCCCTCCGCCTGGTGATCGGCGTGGCGAGCGGGTCGATCGGCGAGGACGCGATGACGGCCTCGGGCCCCGACGCTCCCGGGCTGGCGAGGGTCGCGGCGACCCTGGCCGCGGTCGGCGGGCTGATCGGCGGGGCGCTCGCGATCCGCAAGGGGGGGCCGCGCGAGGGGCCGACCGGCGGGTTCGCGGGCGGCGCGGCCGGGGTGATCGTCGCCTCGGCCCTGGTCGCGACCTGTCGGGCGGTCGAGCCGGCCCTGGGACCGTGGTCGACCTCCGTCATCGCCGTCTGCGCCCTCTGGGCCGCGATCGGCTCCGGCCTGGCCGCGCTTTCCACCCTGGTCGTGAAGGGGAAGTCATGACCGTTTCACAGACCGTAACGGACGGGCCTTTCTCCCCTCTCCCTTTGAAAGAGGGGCCGGGGGTGAGGGGCGTCGCATCACCGCCGGGACGGCCGATGGGCCCGATCGGGCGCCGCTCGACCGGCGACCTCCCTCACCCCAACCCTCTCCCGGGGGGAGAGCGAGTCGGACTTCCGAAGTGGAGTTCCTGGGGGATCATCGCATCGATCCTGTTCGTCGCGACGGCATCCGCCGCCGACGGCCCGACGGTCGTCGTGACCCAGCCGGACGAGTCGAAATTCCCCGAGATCACCGTCTATTTCGAGGTCAAGCGGCCCGACGGCTCGTTCATCCTCGACGCCAGACGCGAGGAGTTCCGCGTCACCGAGGACGGCCAGGACCGGCCGATCCTCCGGTTCGAGGCGCCGGTCTCGACCGAGGTCCGGCCGACGACCGTGGTCCTGGTCGTCGACCACAGCGGGAGCATGAACCAGGAAGGCAAGATCGACGGCCTGAAGCAGGCCGTGGCGACCTTCCTGGAGGGCCTGCCTCGGGGGTCGAAGGTCGCCGTGATCGCCTTCAGCGACGAGGTCGAGCTGGTCTGCCCGTTCACGACCGACCCCGCCAGGGTCCGCGAGGCCGTCGACGCCCTGGAGGCGTCCGGGGGCACCCGCTACTTCGACGCCGTGGCCGAGGCGCTGGACCTGCTCGGCGAGGAGCAAGGGCGTCGGGCGGTCCTCGCCCTGACCGACGGGATGGACACCGAGAGCCACGACGCCACCCTGGCGACCGCGATCGCGCGGGCCCGCAAGCTCGGCCTGCCGGTCCACACACTGGGTTTCGGCGAGCGACGATCGATCAATGTCAAGGTCCTCCGGACGCTCGCCGCCGAGACCCGAGGGCAGCATTATCTCGCCCGCGACGCCGACCAGCTCCGCAAGATCTACGAGGAGATCGCCCAGAAGCTCGGGTCGAGCTACAGCCTGGCCTACCGGACCGACCGCCAGGTCCCCGACGGGACCCTCCGGCCGATCCGGATCTTCTACCAGAAGGCGACTCAGGCCGGAGTGACCGCCGTCTTCATCCGGGGCATGGTCGTCCCCGCCGCCGGCTGGTCGAGGCTCTACCTGGCGCTCCTCGCGGGCCTCGGCATGCTTGCGGTGATGCCCGGAATTCTCGCGAGGCGGAAAGGCCAACCAATTCGCATTGAGCCATGACAAGGTGTAGGGTGAGTCGAGCCTCGGGCGAGCCCCACCTCGCCAGGTTGGTGGGGCTCGCCCGAGGCTCGACCCGCCCTACGAGACTGAGTCCTGAGTCCCGAGCCCTTTTTCATGCTCCCACCGATCCGCTACCCCCTGCCGACGATGCTGGCCCTGCTGTTCGCCTCGGTGCTCGCCTGGAAGGGGGCCGAGTGGTCGAGCGAGTGGCGGGCGGAGATGGCCCGGCGGCTCAAGCTCGCGGTCGAGGGGCCTCCGGTGCCGAGCTCGCCCAGGCCGAAGGTCGTGGTCGGGCCGATCACCCGGCGGGCCCTCCTGCTCCTCGACGAGACGCCCGCCTCGGCCAGGCCGAACGGCCCGACCTCCGAGACGATCGACCGGCGGATGTTCGTCGACGTCTATGACACCTGGCCCTCGCCCGGAACGGCGACCCACGTCCGGGTCGGCAACCGCAAGCCGATCGGATGGGTCCCGATCTCGGACCTGCTGGAGTGGGACACCCGGCTCGTCCTCAAGGCCCCCGACGGCCGGCTGACCCTCGCCGACTCGCCCGACGGGCCCGGGAAGGTCGTCGAGGTCGGCCGGGTCGCGTTGCCGGTCGTGGCCTGGGACGGGCGGGCGGCCGAGGTCGCCGTCTGGGACCCGGCCCGGCCCTGGTCGAAGGTCGCCCGGCTCGGCTGGGTCCGGCTCGCCGACATCCCGCCCGACGCCTGGGGCGTCTGGATCAGCCAGGTCGAGCTGCCGATCCTGCTCGGGCTCGCGAACCAGGGCGACAACCCATTGCTGGCCAGGCTCCGCGCCGTCCTCGGTCGACTGGCGGACAACCGGCCCTGGACCGCGGCCGACCTCGACGCGAGCCGGCCGGCCCTGCCGGGCTTCGTCTTCGCAAGCGAGCCCGACCCCCGGAAGGCGGCCGGGCGGCTCGCCGAGGCCAACGCCCGGCCCTCGAATGAAGCCGGCTGGTCCGGCCTGACGTTTCAATTCCTGCCGCTGACCGATCTGCCCTGAGAAGCCGGGGGATTTTTGAGGTTCATGCCTGGAAAATGGGGCGACAACAACACTCGGACGACGTCGGCCGGTTTCTTCTCGATGGGCGGACAAGGGTCATTTGAAGGGAGATCGGGTTCCTCGTCATCGCTTCCGCTCCCGGAACTCGGTTCGATCCTCCGGTCGTCCTTTCCCTCTCAGCGGGCCGGGGTCACGGCGGCCGTCTTCGGGGCCTCCTGGGGCCTGGTGAAGACCAGCACTTCGCTCCAGACGCCCTCGCCGGCCGCCTCGAACGCCCTGGGGCGGGCGTCGTTGAAGCCGCCGCTCCGGAGGATCAGGCGGTCGCCTTCGAGCCGGTAGATCGAGAGCAGCCTCGGCACCTCGATGCCGTCCGGGGTCGAGAAATTCACCCAGTCGAGCGCCCGGGGGCTGGCCGCCTCGTCGATCTGCAGCTCGCCGCTGGCCCGGACCTTCGGGCCGCGCCTCGGGGTGATCGTCGCCGAGACCTCGTTCCCCTTCACGTCCAGCGAGACCGAGAATTCTCGCTTCTTCCCCACCGACGCCTCCCAGCGCCCCTGGAGCCGCCCCAGGTCGCTCCCCTCCGGCGCGGCCCCGAGGGCCGACGCCAGGACCGCGACCACCGACAGCGTTCGAATCCGCATCTCAACCTCCTCGACCCGCTCGATCGGGCCGTCAGACCCCATTCCTTGTCGAACGATCCGGCGACCGTTTCGTAGCAAAATTAGTATCTCGATCGGAAAAGTCAAGATGCCCGAGATTTTTCGTTCTTCGGCTCCGTTCCGGCGACTCGGCGGCAAATATCGTGCTCGACGAGAGAGACAGCCCACGCTCCGTCGCCCGGGTCTGGAACCCGGCTCCTCCGTCGTTGTAAACTCCCGGTCCGAGGTCCCTGTACGTCGACGAGAGTCGGCGATCCTCTCAAGATCCGGGAGAACACGATGCACGCCCTGCGACCGGCCCTCGCGGCCCTCTGCCTCCTCGCCTGCTCTTCGGGCCTCCGGGGCGCCGACGACTACAAGCTCGGCCCCGAGTCGACGGAGCAGCCCGACGTCCCCAGGGGGAGGATCACCAAGCGGTTCTGGAACAGCCAGGTCTTTCCCGAGACCGGCCGCGACTACTGGGTCTACGTCCCCGCCCAGTACGACCCGAAGACGCCGGCTTGCGTCATGGTCTTCCAGGATGGCGAGAACTACATGAAGCCGACCGGCCAGTTCCGCGTGCCGATCGTCTTCGACAACCTGATTGCCAAGAAGGAGATGCCGGTCACGATCGGGATCTTCATCAACCCGGGCAGGGGACCGAAGGGGTCGAACCGGAGCTTCGAGTACGACACCCTCTCCGACCAGTACGCCCGGTTCCTTGAGACGGAGATTTTGCCCGAGGTCGGCAAGGAATTCAACCTCCGTCAGGACGCCGAAGGCCGGGCGATCTGCGGGATCAGCTCCGGCGGCATCTGCGCCTTCACCGTGGCCTGGGAGCGGCCCGACCTGTTCAGCAAGGTCCTGAGCCACGTCGGCAGCTTCACGAACATCCGGCACGGCGACACCTACCCGGGCATCATCCGCAAGACCAACCCGCCGAAGAAGATCCGGGTCTTCCTCCAGGACGGCTCGGGCGACCTCGACAACGAGCACGGCAACTGGCCCCTGGGGAACCAGCAGATGGCCGCCGCGCTCAAGTTCAAGAAGTATGATTATCAGTTCGTCTTCGGCGACGGCGCCCACAACGGCAAGCAGGGCGGGGCCATCCTGCCCGAGTCGCTCCGCTGGCTCTGGCGCGACGTGAAGTGAGGCATGCTCGGGGGGAACCGAGCGGGCCCGCCGCGTGTCCATCACGCGGCGGGCCCGTTTTTCACCGAGGCGGTCGTCGGGTCACTTGACGTCGAGCAGCTCGATCTCGAAGACCAGGGCGTCGTTCGGCTTGATCTTGCCGCCCGGCCGGGGCCGGGCGCCGTAGCCGAGGTTCGAGGGGATGAAGACCTGCCACTTGTCGCCGACCTTCATGAGCTGGAGGACCTCGGTCCAGCCCGCGATGACGCCGCTGACGGGGAACTCGGCCGGCTCGCCCCGCTTGAGCGAGCTGTCGAACTCGGTGCCGTCGATCAGGGTGCCCCGGTAATGGGCGACGACCGTGTCCTTCAGCGTCGGGCTCTTGCCGGTGCCCGACTTGAGGACCTTGTACTGGAGGCCGCTGGGCAGGGTGGTGACGCCCGGCTTGGACTTGTTGGCGGCCAGGAACGCCTGGCCCTCCTTCAGGTTCTTCTCGGCGTCGGCCCCGCCGGCGCCGGCGCCCTCGGCGGCGGCCTGCTTGGCCATCAGCTTCTGCTGGAACTCCTGCATGGCCGCGAGGATCTGCTGGTCGGTCAGGGCGGGCTTGCCGGCGATGCCGTCCTTGAGCCCCTTGGCGAGCAGGTCGGGGTCGATCTCGATCCCCTGCTCCTTCATGCCCCGGGCCATGTTGAGGCCGATCGCGTAGGCGACCTTCTGTTCGAGCGTCTTCAGCTCGGCCTCGCCCGTCGCCGGGGCCTGCCCCTGGGCGATCGACGAGCCGAGAGCCAGTCCGATCCCCATCAAGGCGAGCGTCGCATACTTCATCGGGTGTCCTTGCGTGGAGCCAATCAACGGATGCCGCGGACGACCGCTGGCGTTACGCATCATTCTACAAGAATCGGCCGCCCGTCCTAGCCCCCCCGATCCGCCCGGCATGATCCCGCCAGCCCTCGCGACCGTTGTGGTCGGTAAAATCGGGGTGCGCTGATCTGAACCAAAATCACTGATGTTCGCGGGTCGGTTTGGACTCGGTATCAGTTTTGCCGTAAGATAGAAATGTTGGGTAAGGCAGAGAACGTCCAGGATGTGTCCGGATGCTCCCGTCTCGGGCTCCGCCGAGGGAGTGGGAACCGTCGTAATCCGCGTCGCTTGGGGAGGCTTCAGGGTCACAACTCGGGTCACGTGTCATGAAAAAGGTTCGCAGGAACCGTCAGCACGCCAAGTTCGCCCGTCTTCGACGCCACCTGGAGATCAGCGCCGACCTGCTTCGGCCCCGGAGGATCCGGACGCGCTCGGCCCGATACGCCGCGGCGCTGGCCGAGCAACTCGGGCTGATCGAACGGCCCAAGTCCTGTTCCTGGTGCCGGCGACGTCGCCGGCTGGAACGTCACCACTGGGATTACGACGCGCCCCTGGACGTCATCTTCCTCTGCGGCGACTGCCACGAGATCGCCGACTCGATGAATTCCGAGGCAATCACTGCCTAGCGGGCGGGCAAGGCCGGATCGGGCTTCGGCCCTCCGGGCCTATCGTCCTCGGCCAGGGGAGGGATTTCCGAGACGGGGAGCGTGACATGGAACGAGGTCCCCTGACCCGGGACCGACTGCCATCGAAGCTCCCCGCCCGCCTGCTCGACGATCCGGGCGGCCCTCGGCAGGCCGAGGCCCAGCCCCCGGCCGGCCTGCCGGCCGCAGTAGAACGGGTCGAAGAGGTGCAAGCCCTCCGCCGGCCCGATCCCCCGGCCGTTGTCGTGGACGGTCCAGCGGAGCGTCCGGGCGTCGCCGCCGGCCGTGAACTGGACCAGGCCGCCGACCGTGGTGGCCTCCAGCGCGTTGCGGGTGAGGATGTCGGCGAGTTGCCGGAGCGGGTCGGGGTCGGCCCAGACCCGGAGGCCGGGCTCCCGGGCCTCGGCCACGATCCGGACCCCTCGGGCCTCGGCCTCGCCCTGGAGGTCGCGGAGACACGACCGGACGACCTCCTCGGGCAGACAGGCGCGAAGCCGGGGCTCGCCGGGCCGGGCGACGTACATCAGGTCGCGCAAGATCCGGGCGGCCCGCTGCGCCTGGGCGATGATGGCCCGGAGGGATCGCGAGGAGTCGGCGTCATCCTCCCGGCTCAGAAGGAGTTGCGCCCGGCCGACGATCACGGCCAGGGGGTTGTTCAGCTCGTGGCCGGCGCCCGCGGCGAACTCGGCCAGGGCGTCGAGCATCTGGCGGCGACGCGCCGGCTCCTCGCGGGCGACCCGCCCCCGGTGCGCCGAGACGACCCCGTCGAGCAGCCGGCCGAGCCGCTCCCGCTCGGCGACCTCGCGGGCCCAGCGGTCCCACGCTTCGAGGACGGACGGCGACTCGACCGGCCCTCCGGCATCGTCGGCCCGCCAGAGGTGGACGAACGCGCAAGGGCGGGCCGGCTCGCCCAGGGGCAGGACGATCGAGGGCGGTCGAGGGTCGGCGGTCTCAGCTTCAAGATCTCGAGATCCCGCCCAGACGACCCGGGCCGCCGCGACCCCCGGCTCGCCGCACCAGGCCAGGCCCGCCCGATCGGCCCATTCCTCGGGCGTCTCGGCGGTCGAGGATTCGGCCAGGGCCTTGAGGAATCGGCCCGTCGAGGACTGTTCGGCCAGCAGCCGCGCCCGGTCGAGCCGGAGCCGGGCGTTGTCGCGGGTCAGGCGCTCCTCGCGGGTCGAGGCGTCGGGCTCGACGAACGGGCCGCCGCAACGGGCCTGGACCTCGGCGGTGAGGATGCGGGCCCGAGGGTCGATCGGGCCGAGGTTGCGGGCCGACTCGGCGTCGGGGGCCCAGGGGGTCGTCGAGGCCGAGGCGTAGGCTTGCTGGATCAGCGCGAGCCGGGCGGGCTGGTCGGAGCAGCCGTTGAGGTCGGCGTCGCGGTCGGCGTGGAGCCAGGCGGCGTCGACGACCAGGGACTCGCAGCCCAGGCGGATCGCCCGGAGCCGGCCCAGGGCCCGGGCGTCCATGCCGAGCCATCGCCGCTCCAGGTCGAGGCGGGCCGAGGGGTCCGGGGCGGCGTACCAGGCGACGAGCGACTCGGGCGCGACGGCGGCCAGGGACCAGAGCCCCAGCGCGTGGAGCAGGCCGGCCCGGGCGACGGCCTCGGGGTCGGGGTCGCCCGCCTCGCGGGCCAGCCTCCTGGCGGCGAAGGCGACGGCCGCCGAATGGCGCCAGAGCCGGCCCAGGGCCTCGGCGACGGGGCCGGTCGACGCGGCGATCGGCCACCATCGATGGCGGGCCAGGACTTCGAGCGGGCCGGGCGTCCGGCCGCCGGTCGTCGAGATCACCAGCGCCCAGGCGGGATCGGTCGAGGTCGAGGCGGGCAGGCTCGTGGGCTCGCCGGCCGGCCCCGAATCGTCGTCGAGGAAGGCCGAGAGGGCCTGACGCGCGGTCAGGGGGCGCATCGGGAGCGCATCCAGCCGCTCGATGGCGCGGCGGATGTCGCCGGGGACAGCTTCCGTGGCGGACGTGGCACGCACCGAGCCGGGCTCCTTCCCGTCGGCGACGAATCCGATCGGAGACGCGAACTCAACCGGTCGGGCCGGTCTCTATATCCAAGAGTCGGCAGACGCGGCGGATCAGTTCATCGATGTCGAGCGGCTTGGCGAGAAAATCGTCGGCGCCCGACGCCTTCAGCTCCTCGATCTTGTCGTCCTCGATCAGCCCCGAGATGCAGATGATCTTGATGTCGGCCATCGTCGGGTCGGCCCGGATCAGCTCGCAGACGGCCTGGCCGTTGATGTCGGGGAGCATGACGTCGAGGATGATCAGGTCGGGGTGGTACTCCTTGGCGAGCATCCCCGCGCCGAAGCCGTTGTTGACGTACTTGGTCTCGAACCGCGAGTCGCTGACCAGCACGTCGTTGATCAGGTCGACGACCGCCTGGTCGTCGTCGACGATCAGCACCCTCCGCCGCCCGCTCTCCAGGGCGTCGGTCGGGATGCTGTTCTCCTTCATGAAGCGATACAGGGCCTCGCGGGGGATGCGGCGGAACCGCGAGCCCGGCACGCGGAAGCCCTTGAGCTGTCCCGAGTCGAAGCAGCGAATGATCGTCTGCTGGCTCACCTTGCAGATCTTGGCGGCCTCACCGGTCGTGAACACGGTCTTCATGATCGACTTCGCCTCATCCCGTCGTGTGAGCGCCTGGGCTTCGCGACGCTCCTCCACGCCTCCCGACGAGTCCCGATCCGTGGGGAACCCCTCGCCGGACGCCCATCCTCTTTCCCGGACTCATCCGCGAGGGACGGCTGAACCTCCGTCCGCCGGACCTCCGAGAATCGGGTCGCGTCGGGCGAAGGCCCAATTGGCAAACTTTGCGAAACCTATCAGGTTTACCAGGATTGCCAACAGTGCCAATTATAAGGCGCCTGCCTATCCTGTCAACCCTAATGAGGAACCCGGATAATCGCCCAGAGCGCGATCCTGTTGGAATTCCCTTCAAAGACCCCAAGGTCACTCCTCTCCGCCGGATTCAGGGGCGATGCCGGCATGTCGGCAGGCCCGGGAGTCTGGAGAGGCCCATCCAGGTTAAACCGAGATGGGCCTCGTGTCCGTCGATTTTTCCCGCCAACTCTCCCCAGCCGGTTCATTTCTCGCCGAGGTCGTAGAGTTCGCGGGGGGTATCGTGGAGGATCTGGCGGAGGAGGGGGAGGATCTCATCTTCCTCGAAGAACCGGCCCTCGACCAGCCGGGCCAGCGCGGCGGCCATCGCCTTCCGGACGACCTGTAGCTTGCCGTAGCTCCACTCGGCATAATGGGCGTCGCTGAGGAATCCGCCGATCTTGGTCATGGGAGCAACCTGGACCCGGTGGCCGATCGCCTTCTCGATCGTCGTCGGGGAGTAGTTGTGCCCCCAGTCGCCCGAGGCGTGGACGTTGGGGAACCGACCGGCCAGGGCGGCGACGCCCTGGCCGAGGACGTCGGACGCCACCATCAGGTCGAATCGGGCCCCGCCGAAGTGATGGAACGCGCGGGCCATCTCCGACGTCCAGGTCTCCTGGAAGCGAGGGAGACTCATGCCGTCGCGGATGAAGGTCTCGGCCCCGACGGCGATCTGGAACGGCTTCCTGTTCTCGTGGTGCCATCTGAGCACGGACCAGGAGACCGACCCCGCGAGCGTGTCGACCTCCGAGTCCGACAGGCGGTCGAGCGCTCGCCGGAGCAGGAGCCCGACCTGTGACTCGTCGGGCGGGGTGAATCGGTGCTCGATCGGCAGGAAGGTGCTGGTGAACCGGACCCGGCCGGTGACGGTCCGGTCGAGCCAGTCGAAGACCAGGCGTTCCAGGCGTTCGGTGGTCGTGGGCCGCTCGCCCAGGACGGCTTCGAGGGCATCAAAGTACTCCCCCTTGGTCGTCCGGCCGATGAAGAAGGGCTCGAGGTCGGTCGCCACTCCCGGGCAGAACAGGTAGTGGGCATCGAGCATGTATTCGAAATAATCGGGGTTCTTCGAGGGGTCGGCACTCCGATTGCCCAGGCTGGTGACGACGGTCCGGATGTTCGAGCGGTCCTGGAGGACGGCCCTGGCCCAGTCGGGGTCCTGGCCGGTCTTCGCGACCCTGTCGAAGAGGCTGCGGTAGTTCGACTCGGTGAGCTGGGGCTCGTCGAAGTCGTAGAGGTCGCGGAAGATCCGGAACAGGCACCAGGAGGTCGCGGTGTTCCGCATCCGCTTGAGGTAGGGGATCGAGCGGCGGACCCGCTCGTCGGCCGGGAGGGCCGGGTCGAGG
>JAJYDH010000647.1 GCA_021777685.1 Planctomycetota bacterium
CCGCCGGATCCTTCTCGGCGGGCGTGGCTTTGGGTGTCTTTCGCGTGGCCATGCCCCCTCTCAATCCTCGTCCTCGGCGCCGGCCTTGCCGATGTCGGCCTTGACCACGAAGCTATTCTTCGCCACCTATCGCTGCCCGGCCGCCAGGCCGCCCGCGATCTCCGTCCATGCGTCGTCGCTCCCACCGACGTCCACCGGCTGCGCGTGGTATGTGCCGTCCTGCTCCAGCACGAAGACGACGTTCTTGCCCTCCATTCGCTGGATCGCCTCGGTCCTCACCGCCAGGGGAACCTGGCGCTCTTCCAGCACGACGTCGGCGCGGATATTCATGCCCGAGCGCCAATGGTTGTTCGGGTTCTGGATCACGGCGCGCGCCACGACGGTCTGGCTGGATGCTTCCGTCGTCGGCAGGACGAGCGAGATGCTGGATTCGGCCGTCAAGGGGTCGTCGAGGCAGAGGATTCGGACCTTCTGGCCCGCTTTCAGCCGCTCCCCGTCCTTCGAGAAGACGAAGAGTTCGGCCCAGAGCAGGTCCAAATCGGCCAGCACGAAGAGCGGCTCGGCCCCGGCCAGCTCGCCCGCGTTGGCGTTGCGCGAGATGATGGTGCCCGAGACTGGCGCGGTCACGGGGTAGACCTGCAGGCTGTCGTTGCTCTCGACGGTGGCGAGCGTCACGCCCGCCTGGACGAATTCGCCGGGCTCCTTCGTCACGCTCTTCACGATGCCCGGGAATCGTGCCTTCACCTGGGTCGTGGTGTTCTGGTTGAGCGTCACCCGGCCGCTGACCGAGAGGGTTTCGCGCACGGTTGCGGGGCCGACCTGGAGCGTTTCCAGATCGAGGTTCTTGGCCGCAGTTTCGCTGATCCGGGTCGACTCCGTATGCTCTTCCCCGCTCTCTGCGGCAGCGCTGCCAGTTGGCGCTGTCTGAGCCTGCTTATCTCCGGCTGCGGCCCCACCATGCTCATTCGCGTCGGCCGAGCGGCCCTCGACGACCCCGGAGTAGGCGTAGACTCCGCCGGCGAGCGCCAACGCGGAGATGACGAGGAGTGGTTTTCGATTATTCAACATGAGGTTCTCCCGGATTCTGTAGTTTGGGTAGGTTCGTCGCCGTCAGCCTCTCCACGGCGGCCCGCGCGACGTGATAGTCCCTCGAGGCGGCGACGTGCTGCCGCTTGACCTCGAACAGGCTTCGCTGCGCGTCGAGCACCTCGAGATAGGGGAAGCGTCCGAGCCCGTAGCCTTCCCTCGCGAGGGCGAAGGCCTTCTGGGCGGAGGGGAGGATGTTGTTCTTCAGCGTGGTGGCCTGGAGGTAGGCGTTCTCGAGCTGTTGCGACGCCCGTGTCAGCTCGGAGCCCAGGACGAGCTCGGCCTGCCGGCTCTCCTGCTCGGCCCTTAACACGTCGCTGCGAGCCCGCTGGATGTTGCCGCGATTCGCGTTCAGGACCGGTATGGGGAGGGCCACGCCGATCAGCAAGGCCTGGCCGTTCGCGCTCGGGATCCGGGTCAGGCCCGCGTCGATGCGGGGATTGGGGATGGCGTTCGCCTTCTCCAGGTGAAGCCGGGCCTTCGCCTGGTCCTGCAGCGAGGCCTGCCGGCGCAGATCGGGCCCGGACTTCAGGGCGTCTCCGGCCGCCGGGCTCTCCGGCTTGGTGATGGAGAACAACGCCTTGCTGTCTAGGGTGAATGAGCCGACTTCGTCGCCAAGCAATGTCGCCAGGTATTTATATGCGATTTCGCGGTTGCGCTTTGCGTTGTCGAAGGCGACCGAGGCGGCGTGCCGCTCGACGTCGGCACGGCTCTTCTGGATCTGCGGCGCGGCGGCGGCATCCACGCGGGTGCTGACGGATGCGAGCACCTCCTGCGCCAGGGTCTTTTGCTCGGCGGCCAGCCGGACGAACTCATCGGCCGCCACCGCGTCCGCGTAGGCGACGGTGACGTCCCGGATCAGGTCCAGGGCCGCCGCCTGATGGTCGAGGGTGGCGATCTCGAGGCCTTTGTCTGCGACCTCCTCGCGTGCCGCGATCTTGCCGCCGATCTCCAATAGCTGCGAGACCCCGTACACATTCTGTCCCGGGCTCAGGACCTTGTACGCCGGGCCCGCGGCGAAGTTCTGCTTGCTGAAGCTCACCTCGGGGTTCTGGCGTGCGCCGGCCTGTCGACGTTCGCCGGCTGCGGCCGCGACGCCGCTGCGGAACGCCTGAAGGCGGGGCGATTGTGCCAGCGCCTTGGCGACCGCGGAATCGAGCGAGAGGCGGCCACCGGCCTCTTCCTTCGCCGCCTTGGGCTTGCTGCTGGCCATCTGGCTGTCTTTGGCTATGGCGAAACTAGCCGGCATCACGGCCGAGCAGATCAGGCTCAGCGCGAATATGGGGATCAGTCTTTGACGTGGGATTTTCATCGCGTACTCCTTGGATTCGAACGAGCGGGGCATGCGCTGTCGGACCGCCCGCATGGGCGCATCCGGGCATCGGCCCGCGGTCGGTGAGGATTACGCGATCGAAGGGGGCTGGAGCGGGGGGCCTACGACGACCGATGCCGGCCTCCCGTCGTCGAACAGGGAGTTCCGGGACGCGGCTAGCGATTCGAGGGGGAGCGTGGTGCGTTCGATCGACTGGGTCGATGCGTGGCCGCAGGCGCAATGGTGGTCGGCACTGGCAGCCTTACCCTCGTCCTTCTTGTCGGCCGCGGCGTCCTGGACCTGGTGCAAGGACTGGGCGCCCGACCGATCACCGCAACCGTAGCCGGCCGCGTGTGCCGCCGGGTTGATCGCGATCGACAGTATTAGGGCAACCAAGATGAATAGTTTATTCATTCGCCGGAAAATAACAGAAACAATTAATCGCGCAATGACAAAATCCGCACCATCAAACAATAACGTGTAAATGTAAATTTATAGTTAAAACTTGGCCGTTAACGCAATTTACGTGGATTCGACTCCTCTGCGTCTTGCGAGCCCGGCGGTGGCTGGATGCACCCGGGCATCACGGAAGTGGGCCCGCTGCGGCCACCGTGCAGGTGGAGGGAGGATCCTTACGACTGGAGGGGCATCCATCCGGGTGGGTTCGTAGGGGCGCACGCTACCGCATCCCGGGGCCGTCGCGGCGATGATAGCGTGCGCCCCAAGCTCACGCCTTCTTCTTGCAGGCCTCGCAGAAGTGCTTGGGCAATTTGTGCCCGTCCGGGCACATCTCAAGCTTGAGTTTCTGCTCCACCTCGGGGTGGCAGAGGGTGCAGATGTCCTCCGGCAGGCCGCCGTGCTCCGTGCACGCGACGAGCTTGCCCTTCAGCTCCTCGTGGCAGAGGGTGCAGAACTTCTCCGGGA
>JAJYDH010000088.1 GCA_021777685.1 Planctomycetota bacterium
ACAGCTTCTACCGGAACGCCCGGTTCGGCGCGGGCGAGCTGTCGGCCCAGGTGCTCGACAAGACCGCGGAGCTGATCGACGTCCAGATCAACGACCTGCTGCACACCGCGAACGAGCAGGCGCGGACCAACCTCCAGCTCCTCCAATCCGGGCGATTCCGGGCCGACGACTTCCCGGACCTGGCCCGCTACTGGGTGGACGTCATGAAGGTCCATCCCCGGCTCACCCGGCTGTCGCTCTCGCTCGAAGCGACCGGCGAGCGATTCTACGTCCAGCGGACCGAGGGCAAGCTGGCGATCTTCGAGCTGCGGCGGGATGCCTCGACGGGGAGGCTGGGGCTCTCCGAATATCGGCCGGAGGATCACCCGGGCCGCCCCTTCTTCACCGAGCCCGACCTGGAGGACCAGGATCCCAGATCCCGCCGGTGGTACACCGCGGCCAGGGCGGGTCGCCCGGTCTGGTCGGAGACGCACATATTGCTCGGCAGGCGAGGGGAGCCTGACATCCCGGGGATCACCTGCGCGACGCCGGTCCACGCCGAGGACGGCTCGCTCGTGGGCATGCTGGGCGCCACCTTCGACGTGGTGGAGTTGAGCACCTACCTCCGCGGCCTGGAGGTCGCCACCAACGGCTTCGCCTTCGTCGTCGAGTACCTCAAGGACGGGCCCCGCCGCGTGATCGCCCACAAGGACCCGCAGATCCTGGTGAGGCCCAACCGGGGCCACCAGCGGGGTCGCCGCTGGTCCAAGGAACTGGTCCCGATCGAGGAGCTGGCCGACCGCCGGATTCCCGCCTTCCTCGGCCACGTCCCGACGACGCTCGACCCCTCGTCGTTGAAGGGGACGACCCGGATCGAATTCGACCATGACGGCGTCCGCTACCTCGGGGCGTATTCGTGCCTCTCCTCGCGCGAGACCCCGGACTGGCTCATCTGCATCGTCATTCCCGAGAAGGACATCCTCGCCCGGGTCTACCGGAGCAACCGGGCGACGTTCGGGATCGGGGTCCTCGTCCTGCTGACGGCGACCCTGGTCGGGCTCTACGTCTCGGGGCAGGTCGCGCGTCCCCTGGAGCGGATCAGCCGCGAGACCGAGGCCATCGGTCGGATCGAGCTGGCCCCGAGGCCGGTGGCCCACTCGATCGTCCGCGAGGTCGACCGCCTGGCCGAGGCCGTCGAGCAGACCAAGGCCAGCCTCCGTTCGTTCCGGAAGTTCGTGCCGCCCGACCTCGTCCGGCTGGTCCACTCGACCGGGCTGGAGGCCACACCCGGGGGCGAGCGGCGGCGTCTGACCGTCTCCTTCTGCGACATCGCCAACTTCACCAGCCTCTCCGAGCGGGTCTCGCCCGAGGAGCTGGTCGTGCAGATGGGCGACTACTTCGGCCCGCTCAGCGACGACATCATGGCGACCGGCGGGACCGTGGACAAGTACATCGGCGACGCCATCATGGCCTACTGGGGCGCCCCCGCGCCGACGCTCGACCACGCCGCCGCCGCCTGCGTCGCCGCCCTCCGGAACCAGGCGAGCCTGGAGGCGCTCCGCCGCCGATGGCGGGACGAGGGCAAGCCCGAGCTACATGCCCGGGTCGGCATCCAGACCGGCGACGTGATCGTCGGCAACATCGGCAGCGAGGCCCGGCTCAACTACACGGTCATGGGGGACACGGTCAACCTGGCCAGCCGGCTCGAAGGGCTGGGGAAGTATTTCGGGGCCCGCATCCTCATCGGCGAGTCCACCTATCGCGACGCGCGAGCGGTCATCCACGCCCGGGTCGTGGACCGGGTCTCGGTCAAGGGGAAGGCCGAGGGCATGCTGGTCTACGAGCTTCTCGGGCTCCGCGAGCAGTCCCGCCCCGACTTCGAGGAGCTGGGCGAGATGGCCGACCGGGCGCTCGCCCATTATCAGGACCGGGAATGGGAGGAAGCCTTGGCGATCTTCGAGGAGATCGGCCGGCTCCGGCCCGGCGACGGCCCGTCCCGGGTCATGGCCGACCGCTGCCGGGCGTTCCTCGAAAGCCCCCCGGCCGAGGGCTGGGACGGCGTCCACCGGATGGCCGCCAAGTGATGCGGATTTCGGAATATCCATGTCCGATCGTCGATGGCCGATGACCGAATGGGGAGATGGCCACCGATCCGGTCCCACATTGACCATCGGACATCCCGCATCGGGCATGAATGATCCGGAACGCTTAGAACGCCGACCGGAGGGGCCGGCGATCGCGAGGGATGATCCCGATCGTCACCCGGGCGGGGTCTTCTCGTAACTTCTCGGCTATGCTTTGATTGTCGAGGCCCGACGCGCCTCCCCGCGTCCGGGGAGGCCCAGGCGTCGGGAGTCCGGCCCGCCCTCGACCCCGGGCAGAGGATCACCGAGCGATGAAGCTGTCCCTGCGAGTCACGCTGACCACCACTCTGCTGACGATGATCGTCCTCACCGTCGCGGCCGTCGGCTACAACGCCCACCGGAACGCCCGGTTCACGGCCGAGGACCTCTCTTCTCAGATCCTCGACCAGTATTCCCGGCTGATCGACTCGCGGATCGACTCCCTCCTGGAGACGGCGGACCGCCAGGGCCGGATGGACAGCGGCCTGCTCCGCGACCTCAAGTTCGACGACCAGGCGTTCGCCCGGCTCACCCATTACTGGCTGGAGGTCCTCAAGGTCCACCCCCGGATGTCGCGCGAGTCGCTGGGCCTGGAGGCGACCGGCGAGTGGGCGTTCGTCCGCCGGCTCTCCGACGGCAAGCTCGCCATCGGCGAGCTCCGTCGAGATCCCTCGACCGGCCGGATGGACCTGAAGGACTACTGGCCGGACCAGTATCCGTCCCACCCCTTCCAGGTCCGCCACGACGCCCAGGACCAGGACCCCCGGAAGCGATCCTGGTACATCGCGGCGAAGCAAGCCGGGCGTCAGATCTGGTCGCGGGCCTACGTCTTCGAGGGGATCGAGGGGATCGGCCACGTCCCGGGCGTGAGCTGCACCACGCCGATCTACGACAAGGACGGGTCGCTCCGGGGTGTGATGACCTCCAGCTTCGACGTCATCGCCCTGTGCAACTACCTGAGGGAGCTGAAGGTCGGCAAGAACGGCTTCGCGTTCGTCGTCGAGGTCCACGAGGACGGCGACCGACGGGTGATCGCCCACCCCGACCCGAAGATCCTGGTCCGGCCGTCCGCCCGCCATCAGGTCGGGGAGATGGAGCTGGTGCCGCCCGTCGACCTGGCCGACGCCCGCGTCGGGGACTTCCTCCGCGAGGTCCCCGCGAAGCTCGACCTCGCATCCCCCTCGGAGGTGAAGAAGATCGCCTTCAAGCACGGGGGCATTTCCTACCTGGGCGCCTTCCGGTGCCTCTCGACGCCGGGCGGGCCCTCCTGGCTGATCTGCACCGTCCTGCCCGAGGACGACGTCCTGGCCCGCGTCCATTCGAGCAATCGCGAGACCCAGCAGATCGGCCTGGCCATCCTGGTCGCCGCGATGCTGGTCGCCCTGTTCGTCTCGGCGGAAGTGGCCCGGCCGCTGGAGCGGGTCGTCCGCGAGACCGGAAAGATCGGCCGGTTCGAGGTCGAGGCCCGCCCGGTGGCCCACTCGCTGATCCGGGAGGTCGACAACCTGGCCAGGGTCGTCGAGGAGACCAAGACCGGCCTCCGATCGTTCGGCAAATTCGTCCCGGCCGACGTGATCCGCCAGATGATCGCCAGCGGCCAGGAGGCGACGCTCGGCGGCGAGCGTCGGCGGATGACCGTCTTCTTCTGCGACCTCGCCAATTTCACCACGCTCGCCGAGAAGCTCCCGCCCGAGGAGCTGGTCGTCCAGATGGGCGACTACTTCGCCCGCTTCAGCGCCGACATCGTCGCCGGCGGGGGGACCGTGGACAAGTACATCGGCGACGCCATCATGGCCTTCTGGGGCGCCCCGAAACCCTCCGAGGACCACGCCACCGCCGCCTGCCTGGTCGCCCTCCGCAACCAGGTCGCCATCGAGGACCTGCGCCGGAAGTGGCGGGCCGAGGGGAAGCCCGAGCTGACCGCGAGGATCGGCATCATGACCGGCGAGGCGGTCGTCGGCAACGTCGGCAGTCCGGCCCGGCTCAACTACACGGCGATGGGCGACGTCGTGAACCTGGCCAGCCGGCTCGAAGGGCTGGGCAAGGTCTACGGGACCCGCATCCTCGTCGGCGAGCCGACCTATCGCGAGGCCGGCCACGCGGTGATCGCCCGGGCGGTGGACCGGGTCTCGGTCAAGGGGAAGACCGAGGGGATGCTGATCTACGAGCTGCTCGCCGCCCGGGACGAGGCCAGGCCCGACATCGAGGAGCTGGCGAACCTCTCGGACCGGGCCCTCGCCCACTACCAGGACCGGGAATGGGAGGAGGCGCTGGCGATCTTCGAGGAGATCGGCCGGTTGAAGCCCGGCGACGGCCCGTCCCGGGTCATGGCCGACCGCTGCCGGGCCTTCCTCGAAAGCCCGCCGGCCGACGACTGGGACGGCGTCTACCGGATGGCGACGAAATAGCCAGGATCTCGCCTAAACGTCCGCCGGCGGCCCGTCCACCGGCCGCCCTCGTCGGAAGCTCCAGCCCGCGAACGCGACGAGGACGACGATCGCCCCGAGGCTGACCGCGCCGCCGACGCGGAACGTCGGGGGCTCGTAGGTATAGACCAGGCGATGCCTCCCCTCGCCGACCGCGGCGCCTCGCATCAGGCGGTTGGCCCGGAGGATCGTGGCGGCCTGGCCGTCGACGGTCAGCCGCCAGCCGGGATAGAAGACATCGGCCAGGATCACCAGGCCGGGGCGGCTCAGGGTGACGTCGAGGACCACGCGCTGGGGGCCCGACTCGGACTCGACGACCTTCACCGACTCCCCCGCCTGGGGAGGGCCGCCCTTGAGCATGGCCCTCAGCTTGACCTTCGTCTCGTCGTCCGCCTCGATCCAGGCTAACTGGCGGGGGTCGAAAACGGTCCGGTCGGGGTCCTGCCAGAGCGGGTCGTTGGAGAAGAGGATCTCCTCCATCGTCTCCCGCCGGGCGTCCCTCGTCAGGCCGGCGACGACCGGCTTGAACCGGGCCGAGTGGACCAGCCAGGCCCGAGGGAAGGCGTCCTTGTTCCGGACGATCTGGAAGTCCTCGCGGTCGAGCCAGTCCCTCACCTTCGAGTCGTCGGGCCGGCCTCGGAAGGTTCCGGGGGGCGGATAGACCGCCTCGACCTGGGGGAGGAACGACGCGATACCCCGGTCGGCGTCGTCCCAGCGGGGGTAGGCCGGGAGGACGAAATAGCGGGAATTCCAGAGGTCGAACCCTCGCCTGGGGTAGACCACCACCTTCTCGCCCGGCTTGACGTTGAGCTGCTCCGCCGTCGGACCCCGGACCGCCCGGGGGAACGGGGCGAAGAACCACTCGTAGTCGTAAAGTTCGGCCGTGCCGAGGGTGTAAGTGTATTCGACCCCGTGGAGCAGCCCGTACTTGGGCTGGATCGTGTCCAGCTCCCAGCGGACGAAGTCGCGGACGCGGTCCTCGGACCGCTCGCTCCTCCAGAGGTTGGGGTTCCAGATCGGCATCCGGTGGATCCGGTAGGGGCCCGGCGAGGGGTCGGACGCCTCGGCCCTGGCGATCTCGCGGAGGACCCTGGGCATCGCCTCGAAGTCGGCCTGCGGGACCGACCGGATCATCGAGGCGTTGGCCAGGGCGAGGTCGGCCGCCACGAAGGCCACGGCCAGGACGCTCGCCGGGCCGGCCCTGCGCCGGGCCAGGACCAGGAGCCCGGCCGAGATCGCCAGCACCGCGAATCCCTGGGCCAGGGCGATCTCGATGTCCTGGATCGCGCCCCGGGCGTCGAACGGGCCGAAGATGGTCACGATCGCGAGGCCGTCCCAGAGGGCGACGATCCGGCCTCTCGCCGCGACCACCGTTAGCAGGACCACGAGCGACGCGCCCGAGGTCCAGATCGCGGCCCGGCCGACCCTCTTCGATCGCCCTTCGAGCACGCGATCCCAGCCGATCCCCGCGAGCGTGGCCAGGGCCAGCGCGGTGAAGCTCAACAGCTTGCTCGGGAACCGAAACGTGTGGAAGCCGGGCAGGAGCGCCGCCATCAGGCAGTAAGGGCTGCCGTCGCCGTCGCGGAGGTAGCCGTCGAGCCGGGTCGAGTTGCTCTTGGGCGAGTCGAGCGGACCGAGCGGCGCCGCCAGGGCCGAGAGCCGGTCGCCCAGCCGGGTGAAACCCATCCCGGAGACCGCCTCCGGGGCCATCCGGGCGACGAACAGCGGGCTGGCGAACTGCCCGAAGCTGCCGATCAGGCCGACCGCCGCGATCGCCGTCATCCACCCCCGCCAGGGGGGCCCATTCCGGAATCCGGCCGAGCCCAGCGCCAGCAGGATCGTCAGGCCGCCGAGGTAGAGCGACGGCACCCAGGCGCGGTGCTCGTGGTGGGGCGGGATCAGGTTGATCCAGGCGGTCGGCTCGCCGAACCGCCGGCCGAAGACGCCCGGCCAGGCGAATTCGACGACCCGGTACGGCTCCAGGCTGAACGGGTAGATGTCGTGCGGCCCCTCGTCGGTCGCCCGCCCGCTGATCCGGGTGAACTCCAGGACCGGCGCGAGCTGCGCCGCCGAGAGGGCCCCGCCCAGCACCGCCGCCGCCGCCAGGCCCGCCAGCTTCGGGACCAGCGACGACCCCTCCCGGCGCCGCCTCGACCAGCGGACGACCAGCACCAGGCCAATCCCCCCCCAGGCCGCCGCCATGACCTTCGGGAGCCACGAGACCCAGGCGAAGCCCGGCACCGGCCCCTCGTAAGCGTCCGCCCGGAAGCTCGGCACCCGGCCCGTCGCGATCCAGCGCGAGAACGGCCCCCAGAACCCCTCCCCCCTGAGCGGCCGGAGGCCCGGGAGGTACGCCGCCAGGACCAGCGTCAGCGCCACCCAGGCGATCACCGCGACCACCGCGATCGGGACCCAGACCCGGGCCCGGACCCTCCACGCCCCCCGCGCCTTGACCCATTCCAGCCCGATCGCGTAGCCCCCGGCGCAGAGGCCCGTCACGTAGGCCGATTCGGGGTCGCCCCCGAGCACCTGCATCGCCAGGACGAAGGCCAGGAGCGCCAGGGCGCCCGGCCGGCCCAGCCTGAGCCAGCGGTCGACCGCCAGGAACCCCCAGGGGGTCCAGGCCGCCCCCACCAGGAAGATGATGTTGCTGTACTGGAACAGCACGGGTGCCCCGAAAGCATAGACCAGCCCGGAGATCGCCGCGCCCGCCCGCCCCACGCCCCAGGAACGGAGCAGGGCCAGCATCCCCGCGAACGCCAGGGCCGAGTGCGCCACCGCGTAGGCCCGGACCGCCCACGGGTAGGGTAAGGCCGCATGGATCAGCTTGCCGGGATAGAGCACGGCGGCCGTCGGGTTGCCCAGCAGCGGCATCCCCGCGTTCTCGGACGGGTCCCAGAGCGGCCAGCGGCCGGCCTCCCACTCCGCCTGGACCTTGTGATAGAGCGGATAATAGAAGTGGGCGGCGTCGCGGAACCCGAACTGCTCGCCCTGGAACAGCACCGACCGGTAGAAGAAGAGCAAGAGCGCCAGGCCGCAGGCCGGGCCGATCCAGGCCGAGAGACGTCGCATCCGAGAAGACCCCCGGCCGGATCGGGATCGAGGAGGAGGGATGGTATCGTTGACGGGCGCGGGAAGATGTCCCACCCCGACCCGGCCGCGACCATCCTATCATCTCGCCGAGCCCCCGGCAGCCGGGGCCTGGGCCCTCGATATCTCCCATCGGATTCGGGCATCGGCCTCTTGCTGCCCGAATTCGGCGAGCGGAGCGAGCGCCCGGCCCGCTCTCCCCCGGCGGGCATTCGTTTCTACAAGCAACAGTCGGTTGGTCGTGCCCCGTGGCGGGATCGATGGGCCGAGACGACCGGCGTGGCACGCGGCATAGGAATGGTCCCGCGAAAACCGTATGCTGGTAGTCCGATCGCCGTCCGGGGCGAACCCGGGCGAGGCCGGGCGTGTCGCCGAGGGGTCGCGCGACTTCTTGCATCCCGTCAGTCAGTCAGCCGAGGGAAAGGGTTCGAGCCGTGAAGAGCGTTGCCGTGGTCGGGGCCAGTGGTGCGGTCGGCGAGGTGATGGTCCGCCTGCTCGCCGAGCGGAATTTCCCGGTCGGGTCGATCAAGTTCCTCGCCTCCGAGCGGAGCCTGGGCAAGTCGATCGAATTCGGCGGCGAGAAACATCCGCTCGAATTGCTCACGGCCGAGGCGTTCGAGGGCGTGGACATCGTCCTTTCGAGCACGCCCGGCTCGATCTCGAAGGAATTCTCGCCGTTGGCGGCGAAGGCCGGCGCGGTCGTGGTCGACAATTCGAGCGCCTTCCGGATGGACCCCGACGTCCCCCTGGTCGTCCCCGAGGTCAACCCTCACGACGTCGCGAACCACAAGGGGATCATCGCCAACCCGAACTGCTCGACGATCCAGATGGTCGTCGCCCTCAAGCCCTTGCACGACGCGGCGAGGATCAGGCGGGTGGTCGTGAGCACCTACCAGTCGGTCTCGGGCGCCGGGCAGAAGGGGATGCACGAACTTTGGTCGCAGACCGAGGCCCACGTCTCCGGCAAGGACGTGCCCTCGCCCTCCAAGTTCGCCCACCCGATCGCCTTCAACTGCGTGCCGCACATCGACGACTTCCTGCCCAACGGGTACACCAAGGAAGAGATGAAGATGGTCCACGAGACCCGCAAGATCATGGGGGACAATACAATCGACGTCTGCCCAACTTGCGTGCGGGTCCCGGTCCTCCACAGCCACAGCGAGTCGATCCTGGTCGAGACCGAGCGGCCGGTCACGCCCGAGATGGCCCGCGAACTCTGGAGCAAGGCCCCGGGCCTCACGGTCCTCGACGATCCCGGCCAGCTCGTCTACCCCCTGCCCGCCTCGGCCAGGGACCGCGACGACGTCTTCGTCGGCCGGATCAGGCAAGACCTGCACAACCCCAACGCCCTGCTGTTCTGGTGCGTCGGCGACAACCTCCGCAAGGGGGCGGCCCTGAACGCGGTGCAGATCGCCGAGGAACTGCTCAAGCTCGACCCGGTGGGGGCGTGAGCCGGCCGTTGTGAGGAACATCAAGCTCCTGCTCAGCTACGACGGCACCGACTTCTCCGGCTGGCAGCGCCAGCCGGATCGTCGGACGGTGCAACAGGTCCTGGAAGAGGCAATCGGCCGATTAACGGGCGTCGAGGCCCCGACCAATGCCAGCGGCCGGACCGACGCGGGGGTCCACGCCCTCGGCCAGGTCGTCCACTTCTACACCGCGTCCCGTCACCCGCCGGAAGTCTTCGTCAAGGCGCTCAACGCGATGCTGCCGCCCGACATCCGCGTCCGCGGGGCATCCGAGGTCCCCCAGTCGTTCCACGCGACCCTGGACGCGAAGTCGAAGCGCTATCGCTACGTCATCGACAACGGCCCGGTCGCCGACCCGTTCCAGCTCCGCTACAGCGACCACGTCTACCAGCGGCTCGACGAAGGGGCCATGAACCGGGCGGCGCAGGCGCTCAAAGGGCGGCACGACTTCCACAGCTTCGAGACCAACTGGCCGAACCGGACGAGCAGCGTCCGGACGATCTATGACATCCAGGCGTCCCGGGCCGGCCACATAATCCACGTCGAGGTCGAGGCGGACGGCTTCCTCTATAATATGGTGCGGTCGATCACCGGCACGCTGGTCCTGGTCGGCCTGGGCCGATGGCCCGAGTCGAAGGTCGGCGAGGCGCTCGCCGCCGAGGACCGCCGCGAGGCCGGGCCGACCGCCCCGCCGCAAGGGTTGTTTCTGGTTTATGTTCGCTACCCGGGAGACCCCGACGGGCCATCCGATCGATGAAGATCGTCCACATCATCACCCGGCTGATCCTGGGCGGGGCTCAGGAGAACACACTCCTCACCGTCGACGGGCTGCACCACCGCTTCGGCGACGACGTCACCCTCATCACCGGCCCGGCCGAGGGGCCCGAGGGGGATCTGTTCGAGCGGGCGAAAGAACGCGGGCTGAAGGTCGAGCTGATGCCCGATCTGGTCCGGGCGATCCGGCCGGCGACCGATTATCGGGCCTACCGCGAGCTTCGCCGGTCGATCCGTCGGCTGACTCCGGACGTCGTCCATACTCACAGCTCGAAGGCCGGCATCCTGGGCCGGGCCGCCGCGTGGGCCGAGCGCGTCCCGGCCGTCGTCCACACGATCCACGGCCTGCCGTTCGGGCCCTCGGAGTCGCCGGCGAAGAACCGGCTCTACATCGCCCTGGAGCGGTGGGCCGCGAAGCGTTGCCACGCGATCGTCGGCGTCTGCGACGCGATGGCCGAGCAGGCGCTGGCCGAGGGCGTGGGCCGGCCCGAGCAATATTCGACCGTCTACAGCGGGATGGACGTCGAGGCGTTCCTCCACCCGCCTCGGCCCCGCGCCGAGGTCCGTCGCGAGCTTGGCCTGGCCGACGACGAGGTCGCCTTCGGCACGGTCGCCCGGCTGTTCGAGCGGAAGGGGCACGACGACATCCTGGCCGCCGCGCCTGACGTCCTCCGGGCCGATCCCCGCGTTCGATTCGTCTTCATCGGCGACGGCATCCTCCGCGACCGTCTGGTCGCCGAGACCGAACGCCTGGGCATCGCCCGGGCCTTCCGGTTCACCGGCCTGGTCCCGCCGGGTCGCATCCCGGAACTCCTGAATGCCATCGACGCGGTGGTCCATCCCAGCCTCCGCGAGGGGCTGGCCAGGGTCCTCCCGCAATCGCTCCTGGTCGGCCGGCCGGTCATCAGCTACGACGTCGACGGGGCGAGGGAGGTCGTCCTCCCCGAGACCGGGATTTTGCTCCCCCCCCGGTCGATCGAGGGCCTCAAATCCGCGATCCTCCGGCTGGCCGCCGACCCGGCGCTCCGGGACGCGATGGGGCTCGAAGGGCGGGCCCGGTTCGCCGACCAATTCCGCCACGAGACGATGACCGCGCAGCTCCGGTCACTTTACGAGCGGCTGCTGGCCCGACCGGGCCACCGCTGATCGCGAGGCGGCGACGACCGCGAACGCCAGCGACTGGACCTTCCCCTTGTTCAGGTTGTAACCCGAGATCGGCTCGATGACCTCCAGGGCGAACCGGGGGTCGGACCGCATCTCGACCACCTCCGAATCCAGCAACGGCACCAGGATCGGCCCGTTCCCGCCGACCTCCTCGGCCATCTCGTCGTAGCCCCGGACGTCGCACGCCGGATGCCCGAGCGCGTAGATGACGCCGGGCTCCTGGAACGTCATGATCGCCGGCCGGACGCCGGTCGACCTCGACAGCTCGCCCAGCCGGGCTCCCACGACCCGCGAGAGCCGGTAAGGCTCGGCCGTCGGCACGAACCAGCCCACGAAGAGCCCCATCACCGCCGCCCAGGTGCCGACCAGGACGCGGGCGGCCCGGGGCGAATCTCCCCTCGCGAGCAGGACCCGCGCCACGATCGTCCCGGACCCCACGCCGATGGCCATCGCCAGGCTCGGGGCGAGCAAGGGCCGGGGCAGGAACCAGTACGCCGATCCGAGGCCGACCGTCGCCGCGAGGCCGAGAGCCCCGAGCAGCTTCGTACCCAACCGGCCCAGCCGCCAGGATCGCCAGCCCCCCTCGGACCGCGAAGCCTCGACCACCGACCAGCCCACCAGCACGGCGCAGGCCGGGAAGCACGGCAGGTAGTAGTGGATGAGCTTGGTCCCGAAGCACTCCAGGACCAGCCAGGGGCCGACGATCCAGCCGAGCAGGAAGCCAAATCGGGGCGAGGTCCGTCGACGAGTCCAGGCCGCCAGCAGGCCGGCTGGGAGCCAGGCCGACCAGGGATAGAACATCACCAGCGAGACGAGCGGGTAATAGCCCGGGAACCCGCCGTGCTGCTCCATCGCCGAGGCGACCCGCTGGACGATCTGGGTCTGGAACGCGAACCGGTAGAATTCGCCGTGAGAGGAGACGCCCACGGCGACATACCAGGGGGCCGTCAGGGCCAGGAACAGGAACAGGCCGCCCCGCCATCGGAGCCTCCGCCAGCAGTCGGTCGGGCCGCCCCACCACCAGGAGACCAACCCTGCGGCGATGACGAACCCGGGGCCGATCGGACCCTTGAGCAGGCTCGCCAGCGCCATCGAGGCCCAGAATCCCGCCGCCAGCCCCCTCGAGTCGCGTCGAGAGAGCCCCCAGAGGCACGACTGGGCCGAGACCACCAGCAGGGCCAGGGTCGCGTCGGTCGTCGCCAGCTTGGACTCGGCGACCATGATCGGCGCCACCGCCAGCGCCAGCGCCCCGAGGAACCCCGCCTCCGGCCCGGCGACCGACCGGCCCAGCCTCCAGGTGAGAAGGCACGTCGCGGCCCCGGCGAGGGCCGAGACCAGCCTGGCGCCGGAGGGGTTGTCGCCGCCCGCCGCGTAGCCGGCCCGCATCAGCCAGTAGATCAGGATCGGCTTGTGATACCGAGGCTGGCCGTTGAACGTGGGATGGAGCCAGTCGCCCCGGCCGATCATCTCGCGGGTGCAGGTGGCGTAACGGGGCTCGTCGCGGTCCCAGAGCCCGGTCCGGCCGTTCCCCGCCAGGTTGAGGGCCAGGCAGAGCCCCACGATCAGGGCCGCCTCGCGGGCGAGCCGTCCCCGGGTCGGCGGAGGGCTCTCGACGGGGAACGGTTCGATGGCGTCCACCGGGCTCCTCTCGCGTCCTTGCGCCTCTCCCACGCTCGGCCGCCATTCCTCCGGCGGCCGGGCGGACTATAATCGAAGCGGCCGATCTTGCGGAGGTCGATCCGGCCGACTCGCCCACGCACCCCCGAGGAAGATCGCCCGAGATGTCCCAGACGACCGAAGCCGCATGCTTGCTCCAGTCGGGCTCGATGTATTTTCGAAGGATCGGCCTGAAGGCCCGCTCGGGCGACGTCATCTTCGCCGGGATCAAGCCCGGGGCGGTCTCGCTCTACTTCGGCGACGAGCCCATCTACCATTTCGACCTCGAAGGCCGCTGGCAGCGGGCCTTCGTCGACGGGATGCACTACCTCAAGGGGCTCGACGGCTCGGTCCGGTCGGTCGGCCGCGAGCGAGAGGCCGGCGGCATGGTCCTCCGCAGGGGCACCCTGCCCTACGCCGAGGCGGTCGACCTCGACGCCTCGATCCGCTCGACCGCCCTCGGCCTGATCGACGACCTCGACGCGGGCAATTTTGAAGTACTGTTGCCGCCCCCCGATCGGAAACCTTTACTCCCCGAGCGGTTGCGGGCCTTCCTGGAGAGCGTTGCCGGCTGGGACGCCGCCGCCTGGTTTGCCCACCGCGAGCGATACATCTCGGCCTACGGCCCGCTGCCGTTCCTCCCGCCCGACTGCCCGAACGCCCTGGTGCTCCAGGCGACCCTGGGACACGCGGATGGCCGGGCCTTCGGCCGGGGCCCGGCGGCCGAGCACTACGTCCGCTCCGTCCCCGAATTTCAGGAGCACGCCGGCGCCGTCCGGCGACTCGTCGGCCGGCGGATCGCCCAGCACAAGGGGGTCTTCCTGGCGGGCGCCGACGTCCTCCGTCGGCCGTTCGAGGAGGTCATCGGGCTGCTGGAGGCGGCCCGGCTCGTCCTGCCCATCGGCGTCGAGACGCCGAGGTCGAGCCCCTTCGGCGAGAATCGGGACGACGACGACCCGGACCTCGTCCCGACCAACCTCGGCCTCGTCCACGCCTTCCTGGACGACTTCGTCCCCCCCCTGCCCGACTCCGAGGGCTGGAGGCGACTTCGCAAAGCCCACCTCGGGCGGATCACGCTGGGCGTCGAGTCGGGCGACCCGCAGGTGCGGTCGTCATTCGGCAAATCCTGGACCGACGACGACTTGCGGTCCCTCATCGCCGACCTGAAGGCGGCGGAGATCGGCGTCGGTGTGGTCGTCCTGATCGGCGCGGGGGGGCGGGCGAAGGCCGAGGATCATCTGGAATCGACCTCAGCCCTCCTCGCCGGTCTGCCGCTGGAGGCCGGCGACCTCGTGTCGCTGGTCGACGCCCGGAGCCTGGACGACGCCCTCGTCGACCCGCTCTCGGACGCCGAGACGCTGGGCCAGGTCGCCGCGCTCAGGTCGCGGGTGGCCGCCGCGCGGCCCTCGAAGGGCCCCAAGCTCGTCGCGTACAATCCCGACAAGCACTGGAACTGACCGACCCCGACCCGGAAGGCGACCGATGGGCAAGTCGATGACGATCCTGGCGGGCCTCCTCGCCGTCCTGGCGACGACCGGGGCGGACGGCCCGCCGACGGCCGTCCCGGGCGATTTCCGGCTCCAGGTCGCCTCTTACGGGCTCGGCAAGGAACCGGTCTACACCGAGGAGATCGTGGTCCGGTCCGGGCGGGCCTACGTCCTGCCGTCCAACTCGAAGGAGGTCGTCATCATCGAGCCGGCCCGAGGGCGGCTGGAGATCCTCGACGTCGGACGGCGAATCCAGGCTGAGGTCTCGTTCACGGCGCTCGACGCCTCGGTCGCGAAGCTCAAGGCGAGCCTCCGCGAGGTCGCCGAGGGCCTGGAGCGCAAGGGCGGCCGGGCCAACGAGATCGAGGCGAAGATGGCCCGCAACCTGTTCGAGCCGAACCTGGCGATCGGGGCGACCTCGAAGCCGAACCGGCTTCGGCTGACCAACCCGGCCGTCGAGATCGACGCCGAGGGCGAGCCCGAGCCGGACGCCCCCCGGCTGTCGATGATCGCCGCCGTCCTGGGCTCGATCGCCAGGCTGGGGGCCTTCCGGACGCCGCAGGATCTCCCGCCGTTCGCCGAGCTGGAGGCGATCGCCGCCCTGACAGGCGAGCGCCGCCAGAGGCCGACGGAGCTGGTCTATCTCTACCGGCTCGCCGGGCCGCCGAGGAAGTTCCGCCGGACCTACAAGCTGAACCCGACCCTGACCGACCGCGAGGTCGAGGCGATCGCCCGGGTCGACCGGCTCCGCGAGGTCGCGCCGAGCGTCCGGTACGAGCGCTATCGGCCGGCCCGCTAGCTCGCGGCCGGCAGGTCCCGCCGGAGGAAGACGGCGAAGCCCGCCGCCACGCCGACCGCGCCGATCGCCCCCAGGAGGCCCGCGTTGAAGGCGAGGGTCTCCCCCTTGGTCGCCACTTCGAGGAGCCGGCAGGCCCGGTAGATGGAGAGGTGGTCGATCCATTTCCACCACTCGTCGAGCTGGGGGATGTTGGCGACGACGTGCGCGATGTAGCCCGCCAGCGTGGCGACCGAGGCGATCATCGTCGGCCGCCAGCGGACGATGTCGACGGACGAGAGCAGGAACGTGTAGCCGTAAATCGCCCAGCCGTAGGCCGCCAGGTTGAGCGCGGGCTTCGAGAGGGTGAACAGCGAGGGCGGCGACTTCAAGGTGTTGTAGTGCGCCCCCGTCAGGTTGCCCGCGACCATCGCGGCCACGATGAAGGCCAGGCCGAGCGACCCGACGACGAGCTGCGAAACCAGGTATTCCAGCCGGGAGACCGGCCGCGAGAGGATCAGGTCGATGGTCCCCTTCTCGACCTCGCCGGCCACGGCGGCCGACCCCCTCGCGATCGCCCAGATGGCGATCATCAGCAGGAACAGGGGGACATTCTCCCAGAACCGCATCTCGATCTCGATCGTCGGCACGCCGGCCGGGAACCTCGGCCGGGCCTCGATCTTGCGCGTGAAGAAGACGAACAGCCAGCAGAGCCCGAACGCCGTCCCGGCGATCATCAGGAGCATCCAGCGGACGTCGAGCCACCCCTTGCGGATCAGGGCGAAGAGGACGGTCATGGGGCCGACACCTCGCCGTCCGGGCCGTGGAACTGGTCGTAGAGGGCCTTGAGATCCTCGGTCCCGATCGCCAGGTCGACGACGTCGCGGGCCTGGAGCCATCCCAGGAGCGGGCCCACGGCGCCCCGGTGTTCGAGGAGGTCCACGCCGTCCTGGCGGTGGCGGAGGGTCAGCTCCAGCTCCTCGGGGAACGTCTCCGGCGGCTCGCCCGCGTATTTAAGCAGGACCATCCGCAGTCCCTGGCGGTCTCGCATGTCCTCGACGTGCATCAGCCGGCCCAGCTTCATGATCGCCACGCGATCGGCGACCTGCTCGACCTCGGAGAGGACGTGGCCCGAGAAGATCA
>JAJYDH010000089.1 GCA_021777685.1 Planctomycetota bacterium
TCCAGCCTGGCAAGGTCGGGATGTACGTCTGCGGGCCGACGGTCTATTCGAACAGCCACGTCGGCCACATGGTCGGGCCGGTCATCTTCGACACGATCAAGCGATACCTCGTCTACCTCGGCTACGAGGTGACGTGGGTCGTCAACATCACGGACGTCGACGACAAGCTGATCGTCCAGGCCCAGAAGGACGGGACGACCGTCAAGGACCTGGCCGAGCGGGTCACGGATGATTATCTCCGTTGCCTGGAGGCTCTGGGGGTCGACGGGATCGACCACATGCCGAAGGCGACCGAGCACATCGCCGAGATCGTCGCGATGACGCAAGGGCTGATCGACAAGGGATTTGCCTACCCATCGGGCGGCGACGTCTACTTCGACGTGACCAGGGCCCCCGAATACGGCAAACTGAGCCACCGAGACCCTGAGGAGCTCCAGGCCGGCGCCCGGATCGAGCCCTCCTCGATCAAGCGGCACCCGGGCGACTTCGCCCTCTGGAAGGGATCGAAGCCGGGCGAGCCCGCCTGGGAAAGCCCCTGGGGGCCCGGCCGACCGGGCTGGCATATCGAGTGCTCGGCCATGAGCATGAAGATCCTCGGCGAGCACTTCGACATCCACGGAGGCGGCCTCGACCTGGTCTTCCCCCACCACGAGAACGAGGTTGTCCAGTCCGAGTCGTTCAGCGGCAAGCCGTTCGCCACCTACTGGCTGCACAATGGCCTGCTGACGAAGTCCGGCAAGAAGATCTCCAAGTCCGACCCCGGCACCGTGATCCTGATGGGCGACCTGCTCCAGAAGCACGACCCGGACACGCTCCGCTGTCTCTTCCTGGCGAGCCACTACCGCCGGCCGATCGATTACGGCCCCGGCCGGCTCGACGAGCTGGCCCGGGGACTCCAGGCGTTCCACGGCCTGTTCGACCGCTTCGAGCGCCTGACCGGCGAGAGCTTCCACGCGCTGGATGCCCCGAAGCACAAGGCGGACGGACGGGCCGATTCGCCGATCCCGGATGTGGGCGAGCTTCGCGACCGCTTCCTGGAGGCGATGGACGACGATTTCAACACCGGCGGGGCGTTCGGGGAGCTTTACGAGCTGGTCCGGGCCCTGAACCGTTTCGCCGACTCTCACAAGCTCGAATCCGCCACCGATCCCGGGTCGCTGGCCGCCTTCCGATCCGGGGTCGTCGTCCTCAAGGAGCTGTCCCAGATCCTTGGCCTCTTCCGTCATCCCAGAGCCAGGGCCGACTCCGCGCAAGACAAGCTCACCGCGCCCCTCCTGGACCTTCTCGTGCAACTCCGTACACGAGTTCGGAAGGAGAAAAACTTCGCGCTGGCCGATGATATCCGCAAGAGCCTCGCGGAGCTGGGCGTCACCCTGGAGGACCGCCCGGACGGGACGAGCTGGAAGCTCGATTGAAGCGGGAGGTCTGGCGATCCGACATCGACGATGTGAACGGATTCGGATGTCCCGCGGGACTACGGAGGGTCCGAGGGATGGCGACGACGGCTCGTGAACCGAGGGCCCCGCATGAGCCCGACCCCGCCCCGGGTCGAGTGGTCGGGATCGACCCCGGCCTGAACGTGACGGGCTATGCCGTGGTCGAGCCGACGGCCCGAGGGCCTTATGTCGTCGAAGCGGGAGTGATCCGGCCTCGGGGGGACTCGGCCCGGACGATGGGCGACCGACTGCACCTGATCCACCAGGGCATCCTTGAGGTGCTCGACGCCTACCCGCCGTCGGCTCTGGCGTTGGAACAGGTCCACAGCCACATCAGCCACCCCCGCACGGCGATCCTGATGGCCCACGCCCGGGGCGTGATCGTCCTGGCGGCGGCGGAGCGCGGGGTGCCAGTGGCCGGCTATGCGGCATCCCGGATCAAGAAGACGCTGACCGGCAGCGGCAAGGCCCCCAAGGAGCAGATGCAGCACGCGATCCGGGTCGAACTGGGCCTGGACCAACTCCCCGAGCCGCACGACGTCGCCGACGCCTGCGCCGTGGCGCTCTGTCATTTCCAGATCGCCCGGAATCTCCGGGGACTTGGTGGCGCTTGAATCACTAACCTGGCGATGACGTCCGGTCGATCAGATCGCCGGTTCGACCCCGATCGCCCGAAGCAGGTCTTGCAGTTCAAGCGGCTTGCGGAGCAATGCGTCGGGCTCCAGGCTGCGGATCTCCTCCAGCCGGGCACGGTCCTCAATGCCGGTGGTGACGGCAATCTTCATCAAAAGCCGCTCCGATCGGACCTTCCGGAGCACGGCCATCCCGTCGCCGTCTGGCAGCATCAGGTCGAGGATAACCGCGTCAGGCCGCAGATCGAGGAGCGTCAGTCCGCTCGAGACCGTCATGGCGGAATGGACCTCCCAGCCCAGCCGCCCGAGGATCTTCCGGAGGGCGGAATGCGTCCTCCAGTCGTCCTCGATCAGGAGCAGACGGGGCCTGGAAAGCTCCTGACCCGGGGTCGGCCCGTCCGGGTCAGCCGGCTGATCTTGCCTGTTCACGTTGATCTCCGACTCGAGTACGCCCGGAATGTCCTTTCACGGTCCGATCCTCAGAATCTCCGCCCGGCCGGCGTCCTCGATCGCCTCATCAATCATCATAGCAGGGTTCGGAACGAACCATCGACCTCGCCGGCCCGTTTTTTCGAAGATCTCCGAAGGCCCGCACCCATCGGCCGAAGAACGGACGCCCGGGCTGCACTGGATCGCGCGACTTGCTATCATGAATGGGGCCGCGTCCAGACTTCTTGACGGTTCGTTGCCCGCTCCTTTATGATGGACAGACGTCAAGGACGCGCCATCGAACGACATCCTCCAGCAAGCACCGACGGAACTTCCCGTGACGATCACGTTGAATGGCGAACGGCGCGACGTCCCCAGCCCCTTGACGGTGGCCGACCTGATCCGGCATCTCGGCCTCAAGCCCGAGCATGTCGCGGTCGAGCGGAACCGCGATCTCGTCCCCCGGTCGAGGCACGCCGAATCCAGGATCGATCCCGATGACGTCCTGGAAGTCGTCACCCTCGTCGGCGGCGGCTCCCCCGTTCCGGCCGAGGCCCCGCCGCTGGTCATCGGCCCTCATCGATTCCGGAGCCGGCTGCTGGTCGGCACCGGGAAGTATACGACGCCCGACCTGATGCGAGACTGTCTGGAGGCCAGCGGCACCGAGGTCGTCACCGTCGCCGTCCGTCGAGAGCGGCTGTTCGACCGCGAGGGGCGGAACCTGCTCGACTTCCTGGACCCCCGCCGATACACGATCCTGCCCAACACGGCGGGCTGCTTCAACGCCGAGGATGCGCTCAGGACGGCCCGACTCGGCCGGGAACTGCTCCTCGGCCTGGACAACCCCGGGGCCGACTGGGTGAAGCTCGAAGTCCTCGCCGACACCCGGACCCTCCTGCCTGACCCGCTGTCGACCTTGCAGGCGACCGAAATCCTCGTCGCCGAGGGATTTCACGTCCTCTGCTACACCAGCGACGACCCGGTGATGGCCCGCCGGCTCAAGGCCGCCGGCGCCGCCAGCGTGATGCCCGCCGGCAGCCCGATCGGCAGCGGCCAGGGCGTCCTCAACCCCAATAATATCCGGATCATCCTCGAAGACCTCAAGGGGGACAACCCCGATTACCCGGTCATCGTCGACGCCGGGGTCGGGACCGCCAGCGACGTGGCCATCGCCATGGAGCTGGGCTGCGACGGCGTCCTCCTCAACACCGGGATCGCCGGCGCGAAGGACCCGCTCCGGATGGCCCACGCCATGAGGCTGGCCGTCGAGGCCGGCCGTCTCGCCGCCGGGGCGGGACGGATCTCGAAGAAGCTTTACGCCACGGCGTCGAGCCCCACGGAAGGGTCGATCGCGGCCCGATGATCGACCGGCCATTTTCGAGGTTGGAGCACGCATGGCCGAGGCCGAGTTCCGATGGACGCAAGATTCCTGGGGGCCGGAGGATGAGACCGTCGCACCTCGGGCCTCGTCGAGGAATGAGAAGCTCGCCTGGTTCGGCGTGATCGCGCTGGCGGTCGTCGCCTTCGAGGTGACGGCGGACCCGGCGCTCACGACCGTCCTGGGCTGCCTGAAGTTCGGGTGGGAGGAGGTCCGGCTGGCCCGATGGCTCAAACGGACCGACCCGGATCGGAAACGGGGACGGATCTGCTCGCGGTTCTACCTCGCCTGGGGTCTCTGGCGGGTCAGCGTGGTGGCGATTGTCGTGATGCTCGCCCTGATCTTCGCCCACGGGGCGATCGCGGAGAACGGGCCCAACGGCGGCCGGGCCGGGCCCCCGCCCGGCATCGGGACGGCCCTGCTCGTCGCGCTGGCGGGGTTCGTCCTGTCGTCGATGGTGTCGAGCCTCGCGGTCGTCTCGGCCCTCCGGCAGGGAGTCAGGGTCTGGCTCGGGCCCGAGGTCCGCTGGGCGAGGGAGGAGGGGGTCTGGCCGCCGCAGGACGCGGCCCGGCATCGTCGGGATACCGAGAACCGGACCAAAGTCATCCTGCTCAGCGCCCTGATCACGGGCGCGCTCTTCCTGTTCCTGTTGTCCTTCCTCCTGTTCTGCTGGGCGTTTCCCGAGCAGAACCGGGAACCCGGGGCGCCCCTGTTCGTCTTCATGATGTCCTTCATGATCGGCGTGCCGTTCCTGATGCTCTGCTTGCTCGAAACCCTCGGAAGGCGGATGATCGCGCCGACGCCCGAGGCGTGCTGGCCCGATGCCGACGACGGCCCGCCCTCCGGGGCGTGACGCGCCTCGACGAACCCACCTTTCCCCGAGACGGAGGGGCAGGATGCCTCAGTTCGACCCGCAACCGATCCTCGGCCTCGGCGGCGCGATCGCCCGGCGGATGCACCGGTACGAGGAGCGCCCCGAACAGTTGATGATGGCCCGCGCCGTGGCCCGGGCGATCGAGGACGAATCGCATCTGATGGTCGAGGCGGGGACGGGCGTGGGCAAGAGCTTCGCCTACCTCGTCCCGGCGATCCTGGCGGCGGCCGAGGCGGGCAAGAAGGTCGTGGTCTCGACCCACACCATCAGCCTCCAGGAACAGCTCCTGGAGAAGGACATCCCCTTCCTCCGGGCGGTGATGCCGCACGAGTTCTCCGCCGTTTTGGTCAAGGGACGGTCGAACTACATCAGCCTCCGGCGTCTGGACGCGGCCACGTCCCGGGCCGGGGCGACGTTCCAGAGGCCCGAGGACTTCGACCAGCTCGCCGAGATCAAGCTCTGGGCGAACCGGACCGAGGACGGCAGCCGGTCCGACCTCGACTTCCGCCCCGCCCCGGCCGTCTGGGACGCCGTCGCCAGCGAGCACGGCAATTGCCTGGGCAAGAAATGCCCGAGGTTCCGCGACTGCTTCTATTTCGCCGCGCGGCAGAGGATGAGGACGGCCAACATCCTGGTCGTCAACCACGCCCTGTTCATGAGCGACCTGGCCCTGAGGGGCTCCGGGGCGAGCCTTCTGCCCGAATACGACGTCGCCATCTTCGACGAGGCCCACACGATGGAGGCCGTCGCGGGCGATCATCTGGGATTGCGGATCACCAGCGGCCAGGTCGAGTTCCTCCTCGGCCGGCTCTACCACGAGCGGACCCGCAAGGGGCTCCTCGCCTTCCACAAGCTCGAAGAGGCCATGCTCCAGGCCCGGCGGGTCCGGTCGGCGGCCGACGACTTCTTCACCTTCATCGCCGAATGGCAGTCCAGCAAGGGGACGTCCAACGGCAGGCTCCGCGCCCCATGCAACGTGCCCGACTCGCTCGGCGAGGAGCTTCGCAAGCTCGCCTCGGCCATCGACCAGGGGTCCGAGACGATCCAGGAGGAAGAACAGCGCGTCGAGCTGATCGCCGCCAGCGAGCGGTGCGAGGCCCTGGCGAACTCGCTTTCGAGCTGGCTCGCCCAGGACGTCGCCGACTCGGTCTACTGGATCGACCAGGAATCCGGCAACCAGAGGCGCCGGATCACCCTCGCGTGTGCCCCGCTTGACGTCGGGCCGACCCTCCGCCGCGACCTCTTCGACCGCGTGCCGACCTGCATCCTGACCTCGGCCACGCTCTCGGTCGGCTCGCCACCCGGGTTCACGTTCGCCAAGGCCCGGGTCGGGCTGACGAGGTCCGAGACCCTCCAGCTCGGCAGCCCGTTCGACTACGCGAAGCAGGCGGCGATCCACATCCCCCGGAACCTGCCCGACCCGTCGGACGACCCCCGAGGGTTCGAGCAGGCCGCGATCCGGGCCATACCGCATTACCTGGAGAAGACCCACGGCAAAGCATTCGTCCTGTTCACGTCTTACAAGATGCTCGAAGCCGCCGCCCGGACGCTCGCGCCGTGGTTTGCCGAGCGTAACATCGCCCTTTACGCCCAGACCGACGGGATGCCCCGCTCGAAGATGGTCGAGGCGTTCAAGGCCGACGTTGACAGCGTCATCTTCGGCGCCGAGAGTTTCTGGCAGGGGGTCGACGTCCCCGGCGAGGCCCTCTCGAACGTCATCATCGTCCGGTTGCCGTTCAGCGTGCCCGATCGACCGCTGCTCGAAGCCCGGTTGGAGTCGATCCGCAAACGTGGCGGCAACCCTTTCGTCGAGTATCAGGTGCCCGAGGCTGTCCTCAAGCTCAAGCAGGGTTTCGGCCGGCTGATCCGATCGAGGGACGACACGGGGATCGTCGTCATCCTCGATCCCAGGGTCCTCAGCAAGCCCTACGGACGGACCTTCCTCGGCTCTCTGCCGGACTGCCCGAGGGTCGTGGAGGTCCTGGCCCTCGCCGGGCCGGCCCGTTCAGATCGTCAGCCCTAAATGACCAGCGACCCGAGAGGTTCGGTCGGCACGGGCGGGCCATCGCCCTTGAAGGCCTTGGGAAGCCGGGATTCGGCGATGATCCGGTAGCTCCCGGCGGCCAGGCGGCGGGTCGTGGCGGTCCAGGTCCCGCCCGGGCCGGTGAGGGCCTGGCCGACCACGTCCAGCTTGCCCGCCTTCTTTCCCGCGAGGAGATAGACGGTCGAGCCGGGGTCGGAGGTCCCGGAATAGGTGGCGCGAGACGGGATCTCGGCGGCCTGGACGACGCGGGCTCCAGTCAAAGTTTCCCGGGCGATTTGCTGTCCGCCGTCGCCGAGGGTCGGGACGACGTGGTGCTCGTACCAGGCGTAGACGCCATTCTTGCCCGAGTGGACGACCCCGTCGGCGGTGAGGTTGAAGTAGACCGAAGCCCCCTTCACCGGGACCTGGCCCCAGAGGTTGTAGACGCCCAGGTTCTCGTTGTGGTCGCGGTTGGCCGGCGACTGCTGGTAGAAGACCTGGGCGGCGTCGACCCCATTGGGGATGAAGACCAGCGGGTCGCGGGCCCTCGCCTGGTAGTTGTCGATGGCGAGCTTGGCGATCCAGCCGAGCGGATTGCGGGCCACGCTGTATTGCGGGCCGGGGAAGTCGGGGTTGGCCGCGTGAGGATCGAGCAGTGTGTCTTCGAGGAAGCCGGCCCGGATCTGCGGGGTGGCCGCGGCCTCGACCCGGACGATCGCCTGGGTATTGACGACGGCCCCCTCGCTATGGCCGATGAACTGGATGTCAACCGGGTCGTTGGGCGGGAACTTGCTGGCCGCCTGAAGGACCATCGCGGCCAGTTTCGGGCCCTGCTTGGCGGCCTGTCCGGGCGTGCCGCTCTGCGCCACCCAGTTGTAGGCGATGACCTGGTCGTAGCCCTGCTCGCGGAGCGAGTTGGCCATCTGACGTTCCCAGGGCGGGCCGTTCTTCTTCCAATGGCTGTATTCGAGGCCGCCGTGCGTGACCACGCCGATGACGACCTTGTGGAAGGAGGCCGTCTCCGCCGGGTCGATCGCCGAGGCCGAGCCGGGGTCGGCCACGACCAGCACATCGGGATGCCTCGGGTTGAGCGGCAGGCCCCCGGCGAGCGGCAGCGTCAGTTGATGGACGCCCGGAGCGATCGAAGGCCGTCCCGAGTCGTCCAGCGTGGGGGCGGGGACTGGCGACTGGACGGGGATCGCCGTCGAGTCTAGCCGTGTCTCGGCCGACCTGTAGACCCCGAAGGTCAGCGAGGGGTCCGGGCCGGTCACATCATAGGAGAAGGTGACGCTCCGGGAGTCGGAGGTTGTCGCGGAGAGCATCAGGACGGGCGGGGCCGATGCGTCCAGGAGTTCCCGGCGATCGAGGCTTTCGATCCGGGGCGTGACGAGTCGGGAGGCGCGGCGATGGCTCGCGCGGAGCGGACGACGGACGGGACCGAACGACATCGGCGGGAGCCCCCGGGCGAGCTGGCGGTGAAGCCGATCCCGGGGAGTCCATCGAAGCCGGCCCGAAGGAGACCTTCGAATCCGGCCGCGTCCCATCCCTGGTCCCGGCGATCACGCGAGATGCCAGCCCTCCCGGCCGCACTCCTCTTATCGGAGGAGCTTTGAGCGATCGTGACCGATATCGACCGGAGTGACGTCGTGCCGGTTCCGGCCCTGCGGAGCCTTCCACGCTTGACGGCTGCGCGGCCATTCAGGTCGAACCGGTCGCCCGGTTCGTGGAAGAAATACCGCCGTCCGTCGTATCGCCCGAATCGGGAGGGAGGCTCAGAGCCCGGCGCCGCCGAGGTGCTTGCGCTTCCGGGGATTTCGGACGCCGTGACGCTTGACCCGGCGCCCCTTGGCGACGGGCGAGCTGTCGGCCTTCTTGCGCCATTTGTAGGTCTTGCGATTCTTCGACTTCGTCTTCATGGCGCTCTCCGGCTCCGGTCGCGTTCGAAAGCGAGAAAGGGACCATTGTGCGGTCCCTCGCTCGCGGAATCAAGTCGAACCTCGGGAAACTCGCCGGATCGCGCCGTCGGGGGCGATCCGGCTCGCGGATCATCTCGGGATCGGCGGGGTGACGACCCGGAAGGTGAAGATGGGACTCGGGTCGCTGATGATGCCGGAATCCTCGACGCGGGTCCGGACGGTGTAAGTGCCATCGGGGAGCGGATTGGCGAACTGCACCGTGTAGACGCCCGTGGTCGAATTGACCGACGTCTCGCCGAGCACGACCTTGTTGTGCCGGTCGACGATCTGGATATTGACCCCGATCGCGTAGTTGCCGGTGAGGCTCGGCCGATGGTTGTGGGTGATCGGGATCTTGCCGTTGTTGCCGTTGTGATCGGCGCCGAGCAGCGACGGCACGTTGGGATAGACCAGCGGGCTGCCCGAGCCCAGCGCCAGCTCCAGGACCGTCGCATAGTCGTTGGTCGCGACGATATTCGAGTTGGGCTGCGTCGAGTCGTAATTGACCAGTTGCGTCATCTGAACCTGGAGGTCGGCGACGATCCCGGGGGAGGCCCCCGAGGCGACGAGGGCCGCGCCGAAGTCGCGGTTCAGGGCCGAGGCGGTCTTCGGTGTGATGTTCGCATACGGTTGGGCCTTGCGGAGATCGAGGTTGAACGTCGAGATCACCGACGGATTCCCATAATGGAACGAGGCGACCAGCGCGTTCAGGTCATTCTGGATATTCTGGACTGTCGGCTGCGGGACGACATTATCCTTGTTGAGCAGCCCGATAAAGTATGGAAGATTTGAAATGTGTCTACGCTTTGCCTCGACCGTCTCCTGCGGCAGTCCGGCGCCGTCGATCTGCGCCCCGGCGGGGCCCGTGGAGTATGGATTGAGCCCATTGACCGCGGGGGCGAGCGGGGCGAACGCGGAGGTGCTGAGGACCTGGCGTTGTTCCAGGCCCTCGGACGAGGGAACGAAGCGGCGGCGGCGGCGATCCATCGCGCGGGCCTCCCGGCTGTTGGCGATTCGGCTCAGGTCAGGGGGTTCGGTGGCGGGCGCCACCCCGGTCGAGAGGTGCGTGGTCGAAGTGAGGCGGTGTTCTACCGGATTCGCTCAAGTCTGGCCAGCCGGATTCCGATCAATCCGGCCCTCGGACTCCAGGAGCATCCGGAGGTAAGAGCGAGGCTCGACCTCGACCAGCCCCAGCTCCCGGGCCAGGGCGAGCACGGCGATCTGGGCGCCCAGGGTGTCCTCCTCGACCTCGGCCAGGGTCTCGACCTCGGCGAACGTCCCCAGCCCTTCCGCCTCGTCGAGCGCGACGGCCATCCGCCGCCCCTCGAAATCCAGGTGGTATTCCGACCTCATCTTGCGGACGACGGCGACCGGCCGGAAGCCCAGGAGGTCGAACGCCCTGGCCAGTTGCCTCCGGGCGTCGGCCCCCTCGGCGAACGCGACCTCGATCTCCTCGCGGGTCTTCGCCGGCCCGCCGAGCTTGGCCCCCTTGTAGGTGATCCGGTTCAGAGCCCCTTCGCTCCTGATCCGGAACGCCTCGCCGGACGCGGCGAAGTCCCTCGAAGGATGCGCCAGATAGGCGTCCTCGTGCCGGACCGGAGGCCGGAGCTCGATCCCTCGGTCGACGAGCCGGCGTTCCAGGTCGTCATGATCCGCGACCCGGAACTTGATCTCGATCTCGAACCCCATCGCGAGCCCTCGCTTCCTGATCCTTGGCGCGTCCTCCCGAGTCGGGTATACCGCATTTCAAGGCCCGTCGACAACCCGGGTCGTGACGATCCCGATCCCGACGGCGGCCCCGACCATGCCCAACCTGCCCTCGCGAACCGCGTCAATCGTCCTGATCGGCCTCTCGCTCGTCGCGGCGACGGTCCGGGCCCAGCCTCCCGGTCGGATGGTCGGCCCCTGGGACCTTGGGGAGCTGAAACAGGTCCCCTCGTCGAGCTGGGGCGAGGACAAGGACCGGGTCCGCGAGGTCTATTACGAAGGGGCGAAGCTCGACGGCAAGCCGACCCGGGTCTTCGGCTATTATGCCCGTCCCGAAACGGGTGACGGGCCGTTCCCGGCGATGCTGCTGGTCCACGGTGGCGGGGGCAAGGCGTTCTCCGGATGGGCCCGGCTCTGGGCCGACCGAGGATACGTCGCGCTGGCGATGGACCTCGCCGGGCACGGGCCCGACGGCAAGCGGCTGCCCGACGGCGGCCCTGGGCAGGACGACCCGACCAAATTTCGCGACTTCGACCCGGCCCGGCCCGAATCGATGTGGACCTATCATGCGGTCGCCGCCATCGTCAGAGGCCACTCGCTCCTGGCCGCCCGCGAAGAGGTCGACGCCGGCCGGGTCGGCGTGACCGGGATCAGTTGGGGCGGCTACCTGACCTGCATCGTGGCGGGGGTCGACGACCGGCTCAAGGTGGCCGTGCCGGTCTACGGCTGCGGGTTCCTCCACGAGGACAGCGTCTGGAAAGCTTCCCAGTTCGACCGGATGACGCCCGACCGGCGAGACCGCTGGGTCGGCACCTTCGACCCCTCGAAATACCTCCCGCGCGTCCGCTGCCCGATCCTCTTCGTCAACGGGACCAACGACTTCGCCTATCCCCTGGACAGCTATCGACGCTCCTACGAGGCGGTGCCCGGCTTCGAGGACCTGGCCAACCCCGACCGGCTTTGCGTGACCCTCCGGATGCCCCACGGCCACGAGCAGGGATGGAAGCCGAAGGAAATCGGCATCTTCGTCGACGGCGTCCTCAAGCAGGGGGAACCGCTCGCCAAGCTCGCTGGGCCCGCCATGCAGGGCGGCCGGATCTCGGCGAAATTCGCCTCGAAGGCCCCCATCGAGAAGGCCGAGTTGCTCTACGCGATCGACGCCGGGCCGTGGCCCATGCGGGAGTGGAAGGCCGTCCCGGCCACGATCGAGGGCGAGATCGTCGGGGCCCCCCTGCCCCCGGGTCGTCCGCTCGTCGCCTTCCTGAATGTCGTCGATAGGCGGGGGGCCGTCGTCAGCTCCCCGTATCTTGTCGTGCCGAAGGCCGATTGAATTGAGTTGCTCGCGAGCAATAGTTGACCCACAGAGAAATTCTCCGGCCAGTTCTGGGCAATCCTGTTCCGAATAACCAATTGACCGCCGAAGGTCACCCGTTCAGGAGAGGAGGCCGGAGGAAGAAACACGAATCCAACCGCAAAAGCCCTTGCTCCTTCTCAAGTTGCGTCGAGGGCCCGGATTGAGTTCGGCGATTCGAAGGCCGGCAAGACCAACCCAACCCCCGAAGACAACGGTTATCAGACGAACCCACTTACAATCGGTCCGACCCGGTCGATACCAACTCTTGATCGTGCGGCAAAACACAAAGCCAACCCGCCCGATCTTGCGGAGGCTTATTCTCCGTCTGAAGGAATAATATCGCCGCTCGGGATGTCGGAAGAACCGGGTTTTTGACAGGCAATCAGTTTCCCATCCGATCGAAGTTGGATGCGACCCGATGCCCGCATCGATCTGGCTTGACCATTCTCATTTTTCGGAGCATGATCGCCCGCGTCCACCGACTGATATCAACCAATGAGTCTCCGGCCACGGGGGGATGAGATGCCTAGATTGATGAAGATGCTCGGCCTCCTATTGATGGCGACGGCAATCTTGAAATCGGCCGATTCCGAGGTCCGCGCGAGCGGCGTTTATTCGGTCACGCCGCTGGGGGTCTATAGCTCGTCTGTTCCGGAGGGCTTCGAGGCCGGGACGATTGACAACTCGGGCCGGGTCTACGGCTGGTGGACCAGTTCGAACAAGACCTATACGACCGTCTATCACAGCCGGTCTAACGGCAACGTGACATTCCTCGTCCCCGACCCGGCGAACTCCACGGCGGCCACGGGCTCGGCGTCCCAGGTCCTGGCCGCGACGGCGAATAACACAGGCAGTACCATCGGCGACAATATCACGGGGACCCAGGGGATTCTCGTCGGCCCCACCGGGCAAGTCACAAATCTGCCGGGTTTCCCCACCGCGATAAACGACTCGGGCACGGTCGTCGGGTTGCGCGCGGACCCGTCAAGCTCTCAATTCCCCTTCGCCCCCTATCTCTACAGCAACGGCACGACCCACTCGATCCCCACCGCGCCAGGCACGACGTATAACATTCCCGACGCCATCAACAACTCCGGCGAGATCGTCGTTTACACGAACTCCACTTCCACGACGAGTCCGGCGGCCCAGGCCTTCACGCTCAACGGGACGACCTGGACCGACTTGGGCACGCTCGGCGGCCCGATGAGCCGGGGGACGGCGATCAACTCCGCGGGCGACGTCGTGGGCTATTCGACACCCTCGGCGACGGCCCCCTATCAAGCGTTCCTGGTCCCGAACGGCGGCTCGATGATCGGCCTGGGCACGCTCCCCGGTGGCATGAGCAGTGTCGCTAACGCCATCAATGACAATGGACAGATTGTCGGCTGGTCCGCCGTCAACGGATACCCGGTCGAGCATGCCTACATCTATCAAAACGGTGTCATGGAAGACCTCAACGCTCTCATTTCTCCGGGCAGTGGATGGACCCTGACCAACGCACTCTCGATCAATGACGCCGGGCAGATCACCGCGATCGGTCAGCAGGCGGGCGGCAACCTCGAGTCCATCCTGTTGAATCCGCCCGGCATGGCCCCGGCCGTCGCGCCCGTCTTCCCGCCCGGCCAGCCGACGCCCGCCCCCGAGCCATCGACGCTCGTCGCCTTCGGCGTCCTGGCAGTGGGCCTCGCCCGTCGGTTCGTCCGCTTTCGATCGACGTCTCATCGGCGATCGATCGCCGAGTAGATGGGGCCGGAAACGCATTGCCGAGAATGCATCGGTCCGCATTGCCATCGGAAACGGTCCGACCTCTTTCGTGCTGACCTTGACTGGCGCGGTCTCGATCCCTTAAATTGGTGGTTTCCCGACCCTTGGCCCCGGTTCAAGGTCGCCGTGCGTCGACGCGTCGGACGCGTTACCGTCAGTCAGAGGACACCCGCGTTATGCCTCGGAAGAAATTCGGTCGAAACCGGAAAAATCGCTGCCGGTTCTGCACCCCGGAAGGTTGCCCTCGCCCGGCGTATGTCGATTACAAGGACATCGGGCTCCTGAAGAAGCTCTGCACCAACCAGAGCAAGATGTTCTCCCGGAAGCGGAGCGGCAACTGCGCGGCGTTCCAGCGGGCGGCCAGCGACGCGGTCAAGCGGGCCCGGTTCATGGCGCTGATCCCCTACGTCGGCGAGTGAGCCGAACTGAGCCCAGGGGTGAGGCGAAGGCGGCAAAGACACCGAGGGCCGGCGTCGTCCCACGCTCGGAGACGACGCCGGCCCGGCGTCATGTTCTCGGCCTCGGGCCGTGCTCAAGATAGTCGAGGAACGCCTTATCCAGCTCTGGGTAGGGGATTCCGACCCGATCTTCCAGGATCCGGCCGGACCCTCCCCGGAATCGCCCCCGATAGGCGTCTCGGACGTAGTCCAGGAAGCCCTCTCGGTGGCGTTCGCCGTCGGCCTGCATCAGGAAGACCGCGAGTGCCATCGCCTCGGCGTAATGGAGGTAGAAGTCACCCTCCCAGAACCTCGCCTGGTTCATGGCGACGAACGGCTCGATCGGTATGAACTCTTGCTGCTGGACCAGGCGTCGCTTCGCCTGCGCGATCCGGGCCCCGACCAGCCCGCCGATCCTGAGCGAGCCGTCGGGGCCGAGCTGGAGGGTCTCGAAGTAGGTCCCCAGCCCTTCGAAGAACCAGTAGTTGCCGACGTTCCTCGCGTGGTCATCAGGGCCGGCCGACTCGAACAGGAGCTGGTGCGACGCCTCGTGAAAGAGCGTCTGGGTGACGTCGAGCTGGCCGCCGACGTCGTTGAAGAAGTAGCTCACGCCCCCGAATTGCTTCGACTCCTTCCTTGGAACGTAGGTCCCAAGGCTCTTCCGTGCTCCCTCCCCCTGGAACGGGGCGAGGAATTCGGCGTATTCGTCGCGCGTGGCGAAGAAGTAGACCTGGAAAGGCTTCCGGACGCCCGGGAGGGCCGGCTGGAGCTTCGGGTTCCGGTAGCGCTGGGCGAGCGGGAGGTTCTCGGGACCGAGGACGTCGGCCATGAGGGCGAAGAACAACTGGTGCAAGGCCTCCAGCTTCCGGCCGAACGAGATGGCCTGAGAGAGCGGGACGTTGGTCCGGATGAAGAAATGCTCGGTGGGGATCTGCCAGGCGGTCGCCCACTGGCCGCGGAGGGCGTCGGCCTCGGCGGCGGGGAGCCAGCCCTTCCGATCGCGCGTCGGCAGCTCGCCGCGCCTTAAGTGAGGGACCCAATCGGCCGGGACCCAGCCGTAAGTCGGGTCCAGGACGTTCCCATCGGCGAGCATCTTCGCGGCGTAGGGGGTGGCCCAGCCCCCATTTCGCGGGACAAATCCCAGGAGACGGCGGGCCTCGGCGTGGTCGGATAGACGGTCCAGGACGCCTCGGAGGCATTCGTCGGCGAGCGCGAACGAGGAGCCCGGGGGCCGGGCGGACCTCGCGGCCAGGTCGAACAAGGCTCGCGCGGCGTCGGCCCGGATCGCGTCGGCCTCGGCCTGACCGGCCCGGCCGACCTCGACGTTGGCCAGCCCCCTGGGGCGGGCCTCGACGACCTCCGGGAGCAGGTTGAACCTCGACGAGCCGTCGGCCGCGGGCCCATCGGCCGAGCCGGACGCGACTTCATCGGCCTCGGCCGCCTTGCCTCCGGCCCGGAGCCGGTCGGAAAGGGCGTGGAGTCGCTTCCGTTCGCCGGCCAGGATCGCGTCCCGCTCGGCTCGCAATCCCGCCGATTTCGCCTGGTTCGCCTGCGGGGGCGGGATCTGGGGCGTCAGGAGGGTCGTCAAGGCCCAGTATCCGGCCGACAGGAGCGTGGTAGCCAGCGTCACGAGGACCCCCGTCCGATCTGGAGTGCGTCGTTTTCGGGGTCGACCGACCGGCGCCCCTCGAGATTCATTTTATCGGCGGTCGCCCCGCGCATCTGCCCTGGACTCTCGGGCCGATCCCTGGCACGATCCCGCCGCAGGTCCCCGACCCGGAGAACCTTGAGGCGAAAGGAGATTGCCCGAGATGTCCATTCCTCGTCGACGCATCCCGACTCCGGCGGCCCTGACGATCGGCCTGGCGCTGGGATGGTTCCTGGCCGGGCACCGGCCGCCGGTCGCCCGCGCGGTGGGCGGCGACCGCTTCGGCGATTACTCGCTGACCACCGGGCCGATCCAGGTCCAGTACAACGAGCGGACCAAGACTCAAGGCTCGCAAGAGGCCATCTATTACCTCGACTGGTCGGGCGGCCGGCTGGTGGCGA